>NZ_JAFLCJ010000014.1:0-191006 GCF_017302695.1 Leptolyngbya sp. UWPOB_LEPTO1
TCCTCAGCTCCAACCTCCCCGAGCTGATCCCCTATCTCGCCTTTGTCCTGTTCCGGATTCCGCTGCCGCTGACCATTCTCCAGATCCTGGCAGTCGACCTCGGCACCGACATGCTGCCGGCGCTTCTGCCCAAACCCTCCTCACCCCCTCCTCCAACCGTCTCCTCTTCCCCACCAAACCTGGAGAAGTCCAAGTCCGTTCCGTCCAACCGATTACCCTCCAACAAGCGCTAGACCTTGCAGAACGCAACAACCGCGATTTAGAAATCGCCCGTCTGCAAGTTGAACAAAGCCGTGCTGCCATTCGAGAAGCGCGTGCAGGAAACTTTCCCACACTTGCACTGACATCCAACCTCACCCGTTCTGGAAGTGCTTTCATCACTCAAGACACCCAACAAAATAGCTTTCTAGAGCAACTGGGCATCCAAAGTCAGAGCGGCAGCTCCACACGAACAGCGTTCGGTCTGGGCGCACAGCTAAACTACGACATTTTTACGTCAGGGCTACGTCCAGCTCAGATTGAAGCAGCAGAACGGCGATCTCGCACGGCTGAATTGCAATTGGAACAAACTCGCGAAGAACTGCGGCTGCAAGTTTCCAATGATTACTACAACTTGCAGAATGCAGACTCTCAAGTTGCGATTAACGAAGCAGCAGTCCGAAATGCAGAAGCTAACCTGCGAGACTCGAGAGCGCAAGAAACAGCCGGACTAGGAACTCGATTTGACACCTTGCGTGCAGAAGTTAACTTAGCCAATGCTCAGCAGCAACTTCGCAACTCCCAAGCGACCCAGGAGATCAATCGCCGACAACTGGCTCAGCGGCTCAGTTTATCTGAAACCGCGACGCTGACCGCGGCTGATCCAGTTCAGCCTGCAGGAACGTGGACGATTCCATTGGAAGATAGCATCGTCTTGGCTTATAAAAATCGAGCAGAACTCGAAGAACAGCTTGTGCAGCGTGAAATTAGCCAAGCTCAAATTCGGGCTGCACGAGCGCAAAATGGAGTCACTCTTGGCTTTGTCGCCTCGTATGATTTCAGTCGCTCTGGAACCGTTGATACCGATGCTAATAATTCCGACAATTACAGCCTAGGACTGCAAGCACGTTGGAATCTTTTTGATGGCGGGGCAACTAATGCTCAAATTAGCCAGCGAGAACGCGATCTCGAGATTGCCGAAGCCCGATTTGCTCAAAACCGCAATCAAATCCGCTTCCAAGTCGAGCAAGCTTTCGCGAACCTCCAAGCCAACTTTGCCAATATCAATACGACTCAGCAATCGGTCGCCCAGGCAGAAGAAGCGCTGAGATTGGCAATTCTGCGCTTCCAGGCTGGAGTCGGTACACAAACCGATCGAATTAGTGCTGAAGCAGCCCTGACTCAAGCTCAGGGAAACCGTGTTAGCGCCATCATCGGTTACAACCAAGCCCTCGCTCAACTACGACGTGCTGTGAGTAACATTCGCCCATAAGTGGCGCGATTTTCTAAATACCCGTCACAATAAAAGCTTGAGCCTTCTCGATCGCTATTGTCTCCCTAAATCGTCCCATGACTCACTCTCTACTTAATCTCTTCTGGATGCGTGCCTTAATGATTTCAGGGTTGGGCTGGCTCGTCGGACTCGGTGCGATCCGTTCTGTCCACGCTCAAGCCCCAACCGATCCTTTGCCTGCGGTCAAACCTGCTGCTCCTGCTGCGGTTGAGATTGCGCCACCCGTTCAAGTTGCCCCTGCGGTTGAAGTTGCCCCTGTGGAGGGGGATACGTTTATTGACAAAACCGACTATGACTTAGGTGCAACTGAACGATCGACTCCGACTCCGACCGTGATTGCGAAACCTCCAGCGTCGATCGTGTCTCCTCGGTATCGTGCGCCTGCTGAATCGGTGAGTATGGCTCCGGTTGAAGTGGGCGGCTTTAACTTGTCCGTCACGGGAATTAACTGGGCAGGAGCAGCACAATCCAACCCGATTGGCTCCGCTTACGGCACTGTTCAAAATTATTACAATCGCAGTGTTCGCCCGATCGGACGCATTGGGAACGGTGATCTCAGGTTAATTTTTCCGTTAGCGATTCCGGCTCCGATCACATCCATGTTTGGTTGGCGAGTTCATCCAATCACGGGCAATACGAGATTACACACAGGAACTGATATTGGAGCAGCATTGGGTACTCCTGTTTTAGCCGCGTTAACAGGTCGCGTCATTCTCTCTGATTTCTTTGGGGGCTATGGTTTATCGGTTGCGCTAGAACACAATGCAGGCGCACAACAGACACTCTATGCTCACTTATCAGAGATCTTTGTCAAACCGGGCGATATTGTGAAACAGGGTACGGTGATTGGGCGAGTGGGGAGTACAGGCAATTCGACTGGACCTCACTTGCACTTTGAGGTGCGCCAGCAGACGACCGAAGGTTGGGTGGCAATGGATGCAGGAGTCGTCTTAGAAACGGCGATGGCAGAATTAGTGAAATCGATGCAGGTGGCTCAAAAGCCTGTTCAGTCGAACCGTCAATAGGCGCATTTGCTAGCCCGACGTGGAATGGGGAGATAGGGAGACTAAATTCAGATTGCTCCCTATCTCCCCATCTTTCTATCTGATTGATTGCCGTGAACTACTCGGTGAAAAGAGATCTGCTCTACAGCATCGTTCATTCCCTCAACTCTCGAACATCGAAGAGTTGAGGTTGTCGCTGTAATTTCCGAACTCAAGGGATATGTCTTAAGCCTTCTCACGCTACACATGCCCCGAATTACTGAGGCTTCTGATACATTGAAAAGCCCTTGCCATAACTTCTAGAAGATTGTTTAATCGATTGAAATTGTGAACGTTTAGTGAACAAATCAACCGAGCATTGTGTCCTGAATTTAAAGATGAGACCTGAATTTTGTAGAAGGCGATGAGAGGTAGGTCTGCAACTATAGCAATTGATTGTGAGTGTAAATATGTCTATCCGATTGTGTTTTAAAATCGTACTCTTGTCCGCTGGATTGTGTCTGCTTTCTTCTACGGCATCTCTGAGTCATGCGACTCCGCTGCTGCTTGCTCAATCTTCTCGACAAGCAACAGCATCAGCAGAATCAAAGGTTAATCAAGGATTACAACAAATTCAGCAAGGAAGATTGAATGAAGCGATCGCTTCATTTCGCGAAGCAGCTAAGCTCAATCCGCGTCTTGCTGCGGCTCACTATAATTTGGGGTTAGCATTACGTCAAGCTGGACAACTTCAGCCCTCAGCCGATGCGTTTCATCAAGCCACCAAAGCCGATCCAAATTTTGCACTAGCATTTGCAAATCTGGGTGCTGCGTTGCTAGAAGGCAATAATATCAAGCAAGCAAGAGACTACTTAGCAAGAGCAATCGAACTTGATCCGAAGTCGGGTGTGGCTCAGTATAATCTGGGCTTAGTTCTGATGCAGGAGAAGAACTATGATGCTGCAGTGCAAGCGTTTCAGAAATCAGCCAATCTAAGTTTGAATGCTCCGGAGCCTTTATTTCAGATCGGACAAGCCTATCAGCAGCAAGGAAAATTGAATGAAGCGATGTCTGCGTTTCAGCAAGCGATTCAGCGCAATCCGAACTATGTCGAAGCACACTATAGCTTAGGTTTAGTCTCTTACTATCAGGGTAAACTAGACCAAGCTTTGAATGGGTTTCGCAAAGCAACCCAGATCAATCCGAAGTTTGCAACGGGTTACTATGCCGCAGGTTTAGTATTTGTTCGGCAGAAGAATTTGCCTGAAGCTGAACGGGTGTTGCGATATGCCAGAGATCTCTTTTCTAGTCAAGGGAATACAGCTTGGGCGAAGAAGACAGAACAGCAGCTTGAGCAAGTGAAACGGATTGAACGCGGGGAGATGCGCCCACAATAGATACGCCCAAAGATGTGTGAGGAAAGTTTCGGTTTCTCCTCGACTAGGCTTAACTCGATACGTGAGCGATGCGTGGGCTGAGCGTAGTCGCAACTCAACCCCACGATTCACTCGATCGCGCTAAACAAATCGATGCTGAAATTCACAGATCAAATCTACTCGACCTTTGCGCAACATTGCCGGATCAAGCCGTTCCGTCGTATTGCAAGTCATCAGCACGACTAATTTTTGCTCTAGCTCAAAGTTACCAACGCTCACCACACTCTGATACAACGTTCCATCGAGCAAGCTCAAAATATGCTCTGTCTTATTACTCGCCTGAGCAATCTCCGTTGAGCGATCCTGTGCTAAGTTATCTGCCTCATTGATAATCAGACAAATCCGCTCTAGATAAGCAGGCGGCACAAAATTCTCGACTGCATCGTGATCCAAAATGAAAATCACGTAGCCTAATGGCACGAGAATTTCTTTCGCGATCGCTTGCGTCCAAGCAGTCTTTCCAGTTCCCGGATCACCATGCACTAAGACGGCGAGACGATCTTGCGTCATGACCGTTTGCTGCACCGCATCACTAAAGGCTTGAATCTCCTCTGGAAAGTCACGGGTACTAAACTGAGCATGAATTTGACCTACACGGTTCTGATACCCACTTAGCATCACTGCTAAGCCATAGGTCGCCTTTTGAATCAACGGAGCCATATTCTTCGCCATCAGCGTCCAGTACCGCCGACCGCGATCGACATAGTCAATTTGCAACCACGCATCATGGCTTGACCAATAGGCATAAACGGTACTCACTACATCAAGACGTTCCCACTGATCAAATCGATCGGGTGGAAAGTAAAACCAGCGATCGAGATAGTTCTGAGTAATCAAATCTGGACGACCTAAGATTTCCAGCATTTTCCGAATTGCCGTTTCCTGCAATCGATTCAAAGCATAATCGATCGGAATGCTGCTACGGCTCACAACTTGCCGCATCGGAGTTTCTACACTCAAGCTATCGATATAGTGGTGATCCGGACAGGGTGGCTCAGGCGTGAGATAGTTCCAAACCTGATCTAGTTCTCCACGCGTATAAGACGAGCAAAGATTGATTACATTTGACCACCAAGCTTGATAGCTCCGTCCTAGAGAATCTGTAATCGTACTCACTGCACCCATCATGCGGCGATTCAGTTCATCCCCGTCGTTCTGTACAAGGTGCAAAAAATAATTCCAGTCAAAATCTCGATTCAGCGGTCGCCATCCCGCTGCTAGTAAGTTTTGCCCTTGCTGTTGACTATGCTGAAATTGATTGTATTGATTGAAGTTGAAGTCTGACATAAGATTTCAGAACGATTTTAAATTGGGTTCGACCCAAGTAGAACGAGCAAGCGGTGAAAACAAACAATCGCGGCTGTAATATTCAAACAACACTGCCGGATCAGCGTAGTGATGAATGAGTTGATTGGCTAAGTTCAGTAAAGAATCATGAATATCAACATGATTGAGATCGGTTTGAATGAGGTGAATCCAAAATAACGTAATTGTTTCGTGATAGCCGCCAGTTGGAGTTGATTCAATCCCGTGTGCATGATTATAGCGTTGGATGCCAAAGCGGATTTTCTCTACTGCAGTGCGAGGAGATCGAATTAAATACCACAATGCAACGGTTAAATGTGCTGTATGTGTCCAGTGTTCTCTCGCTAAACGACAATCCTCAAACGCTCGAACCAATTCAGTAATTTCATCTTCTGACGTATACATGAGCAAACTACTGATATACTACATATATAATACAATTACTGTCAACGGGTTTCGGATACAATCCTGAAGTCTTTTAGTCATCAGTTGCAATGGTCAAACCTCGAATTTGGCGATCGACATTCATCGGGCTTCTCATGGTGATGAGCGTGATCGTTACCAATTGTGCCTCACAAAATACAACTCCGACGGCTCCGGGAGTTTTAGTCTATGCAGCCAGTGGGCAGCCGACCAATTTAGAACCCGGAAATATCACTGACGGAAATTCTCTGATTGTTCAGAATCAAATCTACAATCGCTTGATCCAATTCAAGCCTGGAACTGCGGACTTAGAGCCGAGTTTAGCAACGTCTTGGAGCGTCTCAAAAGATGGTAAAACTTGGACATTCAAGCTGCGCAAAGGTGTGAAATTCCATGACGGCACCGAGTTTAATGCACAAGCAGTGAAGTTTAATGTCGATCGCTGGTGGGATAAAAAGAATCCGAATGGATTTCGCAATGCGGGCAAAAGCTACGAAATTTGGGGTCAGATTTTTGGCGGTTACAAAGGTGAACCTGATTCACTCGTTCAGGATGTCAAAGTGATCAATCCTTTGACGATTCAATTCGTTTTGAAACAGCCGTTTGCTGCTTTTCCAACCGCGATCGCATCTTCTTACTTTGGCATTGCGAGTCCAACTGCAATTCAGAAAGCAGGGGCGAACTATGGAACACCTGCAAGCGGAGCAATTGGAACAGGGGCATTTGTATTCAAAGGGTGGCAAAGTGGCGATCGCATTACGCTTGAGAAAAATCCGAACTATTGGAAGCCAAACTTACCTCAGTCAAATCAGCTTGTGATGCGGTTTGTAACGGATTCTGGCGCAAGACTTGCACAAGTTAGAGCAGGACAAGTTGATTTTACAGTTGAGCTAGCACCTGATCAAAAGCAAGAAATTGAGCAAGATCAGAATTTAGCAGTGATGAATCGTCCTTCGTTTAATGTCGGCTACTTAGCATTAAATCCGAGCTTTAAGCAGCTTTCTGATGTGCGAGTGCGACAAGCGATCGCACATGCCATTAACCGAGAAGCGCTGGTGCAAGCGTTTTGGAAAGGATCAGCCCAAACAACGCCGCATTTTCTTCCGCCGTCTCTGGATTGGGCAACGTCACCTAAGGTCAAAGGCTATGACTACAATCCTGACAAAGCAAAAGAGTTACTCAAACAAGCAGGATTTGCCAATGGCTTTGAGATCGACTTGTGGTACATGCCTGTAGCACGCCCTTATTTTCCCACACCAAAAGCGATCGCAGAAGCGTTTGCCGCCGACCTACAAGCTGTGGGAATTAAAGCAAATCTGAAAACAAAAGATTGGGCAGCTTATCTTGCCGATCGCAATAAAAAACCGGGCTATCCAATGTTTATGTTGGGCTGGACAGGAGATTATGGTGATCCAGATACATTTTACTATCCACACTTTGGCCCAGGTAGCACAACCGATTTAGGCAACTGGAAAAACGATCGAGTCATTCAACTGCTGAATCAAGCTCGATTGACAGGCGATCGGACTCGTCGTGCAAAACTTTATGCTGAAGTAGATGAAATTATTCAGCGCGAAGCGGTGCGATTATCGATCGTGCATTCTGATCCGTTATTAGTGCAGCGAAAATCGATCGCCGGATGGACACCTAGCCCATTAGGAACTGAGCCATTTGAAGCGATTCGCAAACAATAATTTTGGTACGAACCAAAACTGCCATCAGTCGAGGATTCGGGGCAACATAGACCCCGTATAAATTCCCACCTCAGCCATCAATGGAGTGTGATTCTAAGCTAAAATCTGAATGCGCACCTGTTTCATAGTCCGAAATCATGCTCTTAGAACTTTCAGGTCGAACGAAATATGCACTCTTAGCGATGTTGGAATTGGCTTCAGTCTATGAGACAGGGGAAACATTACAGATTCGACAGATTGCAGCATCACAGAATATTCCCGATCGCTATTTAGAGCAGTTACTCGCGACCCTAAGACGAGCTACTCTTATTTCGAGTGAGCGGGGCAAAAAAGGGGGATATTTTCTCTCTCGCCATCCTCGCAGAATCACAATTTTGGAGATTGTGAACTGTATGGAAGGAGAAGAACCTGCAACGTCTGCTGAAGGTAGTTCTGAATCTGCTGCAATGCAAGCAATCACTGGCTTTTGGCAAAAGGTTAAACAAGCAGCTGATGAGGTTTTAGAAACTCATTCCTTACAAGATCTGCTAGAGCAGCGCAATCATTTTCAGCAGCCGATTACAATGTATTACATCTAAACGGCTGCCTTCAGTTGATAGAGTGTCTATTTCAAAAATCGATTTCAATCGATCGTTGAACCCGTAGTTAGAAACATCAGCCTCAGTCCAGGTGCAAAATCGGGCGTCAGAACTTGTGTCTGACATGCCTGTAACAGCCTATGCAACAGAGGTTTACAAAGCACACTTATTTATTCACTTAACTCAATCAGACTCACCCTCTAGTTCGTAGTCGATCGTACTGAAATCTTAGGTCAAGTCTCAGCTAATGAATAGAGAAAACATTAGATGTTTTCTTGTGTTTTCTCACGTCTGACCTATCTCTACGTTTGCCCTACTCTCTAGAAACTTAAGCATGAGTACTACCACCAGTAACCCTCCTATCTCGAATGAAGTTGCCTTACGAATCGCTCTAGCTGCTAGAGTTTTGCCTGAAATTTCGCTCACTGAGTTGATTGAAGCACTCCAAGATAATGTTGGAGAAGTTTTGAATGAAGCAGCACTCAGCCGCATTACAGTTACAAACTTAAAAACTGCCTTTGGACAGACTTATGATCTAGATGGTGAAGAAGAAGGCGAAGATGCGAATGCAGGCGACATTGCTGCGCTCAAAGAAGCGGTTCGGATTCTCTGGGGTGCAAAAGATGAAGCTGAGGCACTTCCGACGATCGAGCCTTATCAAGATGGTGAAATGCCACACTCTGTTCGGATTGCAGTTGCTTCTAACAATCGCGAACTGCTTGATGGTCACTTCGGATCTTGTTTGCGGTACTTGGTCTACCAACTTTCTGCTACAACGCTTAAATTAATTGATATTCGCTCAGCACTCGAAGCTGATCTATCCGACGATCGCAATGGATTTCGCATCAATCTGATTCGAGATTGCCAGGTTGTGTATATTGTCTCAATCGGTGGCCCTGCTGCTGCCAAGGTTGTGCAAGCCGCTATTTATCCCATGAAGATGATTGAAGGCGGTGAAGCAAGAGCGATTCTCGCTGATTTACAAACCGTCATTGCAACGGCTCCGCCGCCTTGGATAGCAAAAGTTTTAGGGGTTGCGGAAGGCAATCGTGTTAAAAATTACAAGGCAACCTAACTGTGCGAATCTGATGGAGTAGTTCCAAATGAATCTGCAATACAAAAGTTAATCGTGCTCCACAGTTTACCTTGGGGACTTTGAAAATTCGAGAATTCTCGAATTTTGAGGAATCTTTGAACTTTCAAGTCCTCCAAAATGGAACATTTAGCTTAGTAGATAGTAGAGTGCGATCGCAGTTAGCTCAGTAGATGATGAATGTGCGATCGCGCTCTTTGCCAGCAAACTGCTCCCGGCTTAGAAATCTTATCTATCTGCAAGTCAATCTGTATCTTTCATTCGTATCTAAGCTAACTGCTCGATCTTATATTTCTTCATGATTTTTGTAATCGTACATTCGTCGATTCTAAGTTTATTGAGCGAGGTACATCAGATACTTCAATTGCGTAACTTGAACGAGCCTCTAACAAGCCTATCTACTAGATGAATTACTTCTTAGCTGCACGACAAAGAAGTAATTCATCTGGCAAAGAAATGTTTCAGATTCCTTCTAGCTCTAACAAATGCGCTTAAATAAGCAACTATGGTAGATTCATTGCTCTGAGCACAACCTGAGAGCAGATTTTTCAAAAGCTCAGTAGTCGAATAAGTAAGTTTGTATCTTAGTAAACCTACTGGGAGAGACTAGCTTGTCACTTTCATTCGATTCTGACTCAGGATTCAACAGTAAAAGCCTTGTACATCAAAAATCAGGGGGATTATGGAAACAACTGGACGTACTGAAGCCGCACAAGCTCCGCTCCACGCAGTATCCGCTCAACCAGAATCAAAAATAGCTCGAATTACACGATCACTGAAAAAACTAGGATTGATCCTTCCGAGTTCTGCTTGGCTCAGTCTTGCAGGTCTTGTACTCGCTGCATCAACCTTAATCACTCATGTTCCATCTGCTCAAGCTGCGCAATATGTTAGAGTGAGCAGCGGAATTTCTGCCCTAAACGTTCGGAACGGCCCTGGAACGGGATATAGCTTAAACGGCAGACCACTTTATCCGGGCGAAACTGTGCGCGTTGTCCAGCAGTCAGGAGGATGGTATCAATTACCCGATGGCGGATGGTTCTCAGCAGCGTATACAACGACGGGTTCTGGCGGCAGTTCTGGCGGAGTTGGCGGCGGTGGTAGCGCAATTACAACCAGAGTAACTACGACAACGACAGTCAACGTTCGGAACGGCCCTGGAACAGGGTATAGCTTAAACGGCAGACCACTTTATCCGGGCGAAACTGTGCGCGTTGTCCAGCAGTCAGGAGGTTGGTATCAATTACCCGACGGAGGATGGTTCTCGGCAGCGTATACAACGACGGGTTCTGGCGGCAGTTCTGGCGGAGTTGGCGGTGGTGGAAGCCCTATCAGCGGCGGAACGCCCATCAATCGAACTGTAAGAGCGACTACTTGGGTAAACGTCCGGAATGGCCCTGGGGTGAACTATAGCTTGAATGGCAGACCGCTGAATGCAGGTGAAACTGTACGAGTCGTGCGTCAGTCGGGAGGTTGGTATCAATTACCCGACGGAGGATGGTTCTCGGCAGCGTATGCTCAGTAGTTCGTTCTAGTAATAGGAGATTCAGGAGCAATTGCTCCTGAATTTTTGCGTTAAAAGCGTAAGGGCGATCGCATACTCTGATGTTCAGAGTCCGTCATGCTAGTTGCACGATCGAGAAAAGGCATTGGATCGACAGCGTAAGTATGATCATCTGCACCTTGGCGAATCTCATAGTGCAGATGTGGCCCAGTTGAATTTCCATTATTGCCAATGTCAGCAATTCGTTGACCGGGGTTCACAGTTTGACCGGGTTTAACATAAGCTTTACTGATGTGGGCTAGCAGGTGAATTTGCCCCTGCTGATCACGGATCTTGATATGCCATCCATAGCCCCATTCATAGCTCGTTTCATCTTGTTCGCGACCAACATAGAACACAACACCGCAAACTGGGCTATTAATTGGATCACCAATTCTTCCGTCGAAATCTACACCCGTATGTAACCGAGTTTGACCTAGATTAAACGAATCGGGAACTTGTCCAAAGCCTTGATTAATGACTGGGATCGGAACGGGATAGACAGGGGCGCAATTCGCAGATTGAGTTGGAGATGGGAGCGGTGCTGTTCGGCTGAGATTGGCTCTGGGCTGTGAAGATGCAGCGAGAATCCGAACGAGATCGCCTCGAACCCAGCCCTCGATGCCAGAGCGATTAGATTGCATTCTGTACCAGGTGTAGCCATCTCTGCCTTGAATTTGGTCAAGAATTTGAATCCCATCCCCTGCGACAGCGAAGCCTGCGAGAGTCGCAGAAGTCGAAGGGCGAGTTCGGACATTGATTTGCCCGGTGCGATCGCTAGCGATGAGTTCGGCAGGTTGGGCCGCGATCGAGGCTCCTTGCCAGTCGAACGTTACGATCAAAACAAGGCTCAACAGAGACAGAATCAAGCTTTTCGCTAAGATTCGCTTGGGGCGATTCAGTTTCATAAGGGATGCATTCTGGGGGTAGGGACAAGGGCGAGCAAAAACACATTTATCTTCACCCCATTCTCGTCATTCAACACCAGATCGGGAAATTTAGTCTAAATCTGTGGGATCACTCATCCGTTGAGGTTGACCAATCTGAAGGCGACTTTTTCTGTCAAGTTCAACATTCTTTAGGTTTTGAAGCCTCCCCCGCTCATACACTATGAGAACACACATTTAACCTGAAGCCTGTAATGCACCCGCGTGTTATCTGTCTCGGCGAAATTCTCTTCGATCGCATTTCCAACCAGCCAGGACTCCCCCTCGAAGCAGTCACCACTTGGACAGATTATCCGGGTGGTGCTCCTGCCAATGTCGCCTGTGCCTTAACTAAACTTGGCACACCCAGCGCATTCGTTGGAGCCGTTGGAGATGATGACTTAGGTCGATCTCTGACCGAGTTACTCAATACGCTCAAAGTCGATACGAGCGGTGTGCAAATCTATCCCGCTCCAACTCGGACAGTCCTGGTGTTGCGATCACAAACCAACGATCGTAGTTTCGTCGCGTTCGGCGAGAACCGCGATACGAGCGAATTTGCAGATACACAACTTCAAGGCGATCTCATTCCGGTCGAATTGTTTCAACATGCAGATTATCTGGTGCTTGGAACTTTATTGATGGCTTATCCGCGCAGTCGAGTCGCGATCGAGCGGGCTTTACAACTTGCCGAACAGTTTTTTGTCAAAGTCGTCTTAGACGTCAATTGGCGACCTGTGTTTTGGAAAGACCAGAACATTGCACCTGCACTGATTCATGACTTAATCAAGCGGGCAGATTTTCTCAAAATGGCAGAAGAAGAAGCCGCATGGTTATTTGATACAACTGATCCGGGTGTGATTGCTCATCGCGTCGAATCCCTAGAAGGCGTGCTAGTAACCGCAGGCGAAAAAGGATGTAGCTACTGCCTCAATCAGCGAGAAGGAAAGATTCCAGCTTTCTCGATCGACGTTGAAGACACAACAGGCGCAGGCGATAGCTTCTTAGCTGGATTTGTACATCAACTTTGCCAGCACCAACTGTCTGAAATTAGCCAAGATGCAGAACATATTGTCAAATATGCCAGTGCTGCGGGTGCGTTAACGACCTTAAAAGCAGGCGCGATCGCCGCTCAACCGACCGGGGCAGAAGTCGATGCTTTCTTATTTTTAGATCAACAGGCGAGCTAAGTGATGGGAATCGAAATTGAGCGAAAATTCTTAGTGATTGGAGATGAATGGCGCGCGCTTGCACCAGGCACTCTCTATCGACAAGGCTACATTCCAACGCTAGAAAGTACAGTGAGAATTCGGATTATTGACGATCGAGGATTTATCACGATTAAAGGCATGACTCAAGGCATTTCGCGATCGGAGTTTGAGTATGAAATTCCGCTCACGGATGCTGCACAAATGTTAGATACACTCTGCAAACCGCCACTGATTGAAAAATATCGGCACAAAATTTCACTGAATGGCTTAGTTTGGGAAGTCGATGAGTTCTTAGGGCAGAATCAAGGATTAATCATGGCAGAGGTTGAACTAAAAAGCGCCGATCAGTCGATCAATCTGCCCGAATGGATTGGAGAAGATGTTTCTCACGACCCGCGCTATTACAACTCCAATTTAGCGAAGCATCCGTTTAGTACGTGGTAACGCTCTGCACTAGCAAAACACACTCAATTTCAATTCCTGAGCCAGTTTTTCAACTAGAAAAAGTCCAGCAACAGAATTTCCAATCCGATCGATCGCTGGACTATAGCAAGCGATCACGCCTTGTTTTGGCACGATGGCGAGCAGCGCTCCACTCACGCCCGACTTCATCGGCAAGCCAACCTTTACAGCGAAAATTCCAGACACTTCATACAATCCGCAGGTCAACATCAGGGCTGAAACCGTCTGCTGGTGCAAGTGAGAAATTTCTGGATGCGGTTTTGCCAGCAATAACCCCAGTTGTGCTAAATCTGCGATCGTTCCTGACAAACAGCAAAGCTGATTATACGTATCCAGCGCCAGATCTGAACGATCCAGCAAGTCACTCTGAACAAGTAAATCCGCGATCGCACGATTGGTTTCATTCGGCAGCGATCGTACCGAATTCAGCGCGTTTTGATCCAATTCAATTTGAGTGTGAGCGAGATCGTTCAACCATTTGCAAAATGCGGCACAGCGGTCTGAACCGGAAGCTTTGGGCATCAGACCTGTAAGCGCGATCGCGCCGCTATTGATCATAGGATTGCGAGGACGGCTATGATCCGCTTTCAGTTGCACGATCGAATGAAATGGCAAATCCGAAGGTTGCATCCCCACTTGCTGAAAGACGCGCTCAGCACCGACCTGCTCTAGAAGATAAAGCAGCAAAAACGGCTTAATGACGCTCATCAGCACAAAAGGCTGAGCGACATCACCCGCGGCTAGCGTTTGAGTTTCAGCCAAAACTTGAGCCGCAAGCAGGCGCGAATCAACCTGCGCCAACTGCGGAATATAATCTGGAAGCCGTCCTTGCAGCGTAAACCGTCGTGCTTGGATAACCCAAGCATCGAAATCAGCTTGTGTGAGAACTGCCAGAGTCATGAGGAACCGAAGTTTAGAGAAGAAGCCAACAGGAGTATAGCCTCATTCGTTCTGCTTTCCTTAGACTTGATTAAATTCTTCGGTGCGTTCGCTGTAATCGATCGGTAAAACAACCATCAAGTTTTCATTGGGGCGAGGAATATAGTGCGATGATAGAAACAGTTTGTCGCCTTCTTTGTAAGCCGTCATTTTTTTGGCAGCTTCTAATCCAGCTTCAACGGAGATTTTGACTTCTGAAACATCGCCTCGAACGACGATCGTAATATAAGCGCCGCTAACACGTTCCATTTCAACTAATGTCACTCGTGCGGCTTTGACCATGACATCTGCAACCGCAAGCGCCGGGGGTAAACCCCGCACTTCTACCATTCCGACTGCCTTAGCCATCCTCTAAACTCCCTTCCATATTGCGCGCAATATATAGATTATTACAGTTTGGTCTATGGATGGCGAAACTCGGGTCGTTGCTTCCGCTGTTCATTCTGATTAGAAAATCTAATCTATTTGCGCCGTTTGCGATGCACTAAGCCACCGAGCATAATGGCAATTCCTGAACCGAGCAGAGTAGAAGGTTCTGGAACAGCGGTTGCATCGACTGCAAGCCGAGCAGCACGAGCTGTAGAGTTAGCGAAGGGGATCGCTCTAGGAGTGAGATCGACTCTGGTGATGCGAACAGAAGCACTGGCTGAGGTGGTGTTATCTCCGAAGAAAACGAAATTTGGTAAATTGTACGGCAAGCCTTCGGGTGAGTAGTTACGCAGGCTTCCGGTGAGAATGGGAGTCTGGAAATTGCCGTTTGCGAAGAGTCCATAGTAATTGCCTTGCACAGAGAGGTCGTAGCGAACAGCACGCACTGGATTAAATGAAGTGCCTTCTGCATGAGTAAATCGAGGCGGTTTGGTCGCTCCGTCGTTTTGTGCCCAGATGCGATCGCTCAATTTCGCATCACTTGCCCAGAATCCCAGTTCGATACCGCGCCGATCAGAACTCAAAGCGATAATGCTAAATCCTGATCGAGCAGGATTTTGATGGGCTTCAGACAATAGTTGGAGATTGAAGCCCAATGTATATCCTTTGGTACGATCGAGGGTGCGAAAAATTGAATATCCGCCTTGGAGAGTGTTGGATGCTCTTGTGTTGAAGGTTGTCCCACCATTGCTGACGATTTCAGTGCCGGGAGGTGTCACGCTTGTCCAACCTTGTTTGGCAAATGAGGTATTACGTGAACCATCGTATAGATTTAGAGTCTGTGCTTGTACCTGGGTTGCGGCGAGTGTCAAACTCAAGCCTGCAAGGATTCCGACTGCTGTTCTCATTCTTCTTTCCCTCTAAGTAATGATTCGGGATAGAAGCGCCCTGCCAGTAGCAGAATACACCTAAAAAACAGGGATTTTATAATTCTTGAGAAATTGATGCGATCGCAGTTTAGTTTTCCGCTTGCTTCGCATTGTGCATTCGTATGTTTAGTGCGAAAGCACTCGTGCTACAAACGTTAAGTCTGTTGATGTTTGAGCTTGAACCAAAGCGATCGTAGTTTCCAAAACTTACTACTTTCCATCGCTTCAATTCGCGTTCTTAAAGCAGCATTCTCCGCTTGCAACTGCATTTCTCGCTGAATCTGCTGTTCCACAAAATTTTGATGTCCGACAATCTGAGGAATCGCTTGACGATTATGCGATCGACCTTTGATCCAAAATGCCTGATCTGGTCCGACTCGCTCTAAAACAGGCTTCTCATGATGTCGGTCGCAGAAATCATAAAACGCCTCTCGACACCCTTCCCAATAGCCAAAATCATCCAGAACAATACAGCCACCCGTCACAATGCGAGGATAAAACGTTTCTAAAACCAACGTCACCGAATCGTACCAATCCGCATCACAATGCAGCAACGCGACCTTCTCAGGCAATTCCGCTTGGAAAGTCGTTTCAAACCACCCTTTTCTAATCGTATACGACTGCTCATCCGTACCCACCGTGTGCAAAATCGTTTTGAGATCCTCAATCGTGCCCACACATTCCCCGACCCAAACCTTCGCATCATCCCCATCTTTTGCAGTTGTCGGTGGCATTCCTGCAAAACTGTCGTACAGCCAGAGATGTCGGTCTTCCAGAAACGTTGAAATTACGGCTGCTGAGCCGCCCTTGTAAGTTCCACACTCCACAAAGTCACCGTCGATCTGATTCAAATTCAGGTATTCGCAAAGTGCAGCCAGATTCGTCAGACGATCGGAAGTACACAGGGTATAAGGTTGAACTTGCTGAAGTAACAATGGGTCAAGAGACATAAAGCATTAGAGTTCGATAAGCGTTTCGTCTGGAGTTGAACTAGAGCGGTAAATCTCAAAAGTAGGATTGAGATTCACAATGCCTGCCCAGAGAATCGCATTGGGGTTTTGGAGAATTTTGAGCACAGCAGTATTATGAAGCATCGTCAAAACTCGTTTGAATTGATGTTCACTGAAGCCACCCTCTGCGATGCCGATTGTAATCGTATAATCTCCAGCCAGTAGAGGTAGATGAAACTGAAATCGAGCTTCGATCGAGCTACCTGCTTCGACCGCTCCAATGCTGTGCTTCATGCAGAATGTATTCGACTCAAACACGACTTCTCCTGTACGATTTCGCATTCGGAATCCTACATGCGGATCTTCCATGCGCTCTAGAAAGGTGAGTCCGATCGCCAGCTGAACGTTAGAATCACTAAAGGCAGATTGGATCACGTGATTGTCCGCATCGAGAAACTGCACATACTTCAATTGCACTGATGTTGAAGTGATAGCAGCATCAGTACTCGCTTGGGGCATTTGAATCGCAATGCGCTCCGGAGCTTGATCTTGTTTTTGGAGAAGCTTCGCTTCGTACAGGTCAACGACTTGCCGGGGAGTTGCATCGAGAATGACTCTGCCATGTTCTAGCAAAATCGCGCGATCGCACAACTTGCACACGGCACTCGAATCATGCGAGACAAAGAGTAACGTTACGCCTGCTTCTCGTAACTCCCTCAGTCGAATAAAGCATTTCTGCTGAAAGTAGACATCTCCTACTGCCAGCGCTTCATCAACAATGAGAATATCCGGATCAGTATTGACAGCCACGGCAAACGCTAACCGGACAAACATACCGCTCGAATAGGTTTTCACGGGCTGATCGATGAAGTCTCCAATGTCGGCAAACTCAACGATCGTGTCAAATTTCTGCTCAATCTCAGCCTGACTCAGCCCTAAAATCCTGCCGTTAAAAAAGACATTCTGCCGTCCTGTAAACTCTGGATTAAAACCACTTCCAAGTTCTAGCAATGCGGAAATTCGACCATTGACAGTTAACTGTCCGGCGGTCGGAGTCAAGGTCTGAGTAATCACCTGCAGCAGCGTGCTTTTTCCGGCTCCATTCTGCCCGACAATGCCGATCGTTTCGCCTCTGAAAATTTCTAAATCAATCTCTTGGATTGCCCAAAATGGTACAGCCCGACTTTTCCCAGGCAGCAAGATCTCTTTTAAGCGATCGACCGGACGCGCATACCGCTTAAAACACTTTGAAACACCTTTGAGAGAAATTGCAACCTCAGCCATAGAGTTCATCCTACACAACATCAGCAAACGCTGGACGCAATCGCCGATAAACGAATAGCCCAATGGCAAACGTGAGCATGGAAACGCCCCACAACACGCCCAATTCTTCCCAATGATGCATCCGACCGACCAACACTAAATCACGATACACTTCGACGATCGTGGTCATCGGATTCAACCAGAACACCAAAAATCGCCATCCTTCAGGAATGAGTGAAGATGGATAAACGATCGGAGTCAAGTAAAACCACAAATTCAGAATCACCGTAATCGTTTGCGGAATGTCTCTCAAAAACACCGTCAATCCTGCTACGAGATACCCTAAACCCGCTGTGAGCAGCAATTGAGGAATCCAAATGATCGGAAATAACAGCACCGAAGTGTGAATCAGTTTGGCGGTAAATGCCACAAATGTAATCAGTAAGATAATTCCAAACGAGCTTTCGACCAATGCTGTACAAATGGGCACCAGCGGCAGCAGCCCTAGCGGAAATACGACTTTCTTGATCAAATTCGGCTGACTAATCACCGACGTGGTTGCCCCTGTGAATCCTGCGACAAAGGCTGTCCAAGGAATCAGCCCCGCAAACATCCACAGCCCAAACGTAAAGTCATTCGCAGGCAACCCCCGAAAATTGAGTTTGATTTGCAGAACAATCGAAAATAAGTATGTATATACTAATAGCTGCGCAAGTTGATTTAAGATCGCCCAAAAATTTCCGAGGATTGATCCTTTATATTTTGCTTCTAGATCGCGTTTAACCAAGGTTTTGAGCAGATCAAACTTGATCCAAAAAGATTGAGGAATCGGCAATCGGCGCACTGCTCGATCGCGTTGCCGTGTGCTGAAAGTAACGAATTTACGCGCCACGATTTTCAATGGATTTTTCACACCTCTCACCCTAGTTCAACGCAATTGCGTCTTCGTCAGGATATCAGTTTAGGCGCACATGTTCGATCGCGTGCAAAATTGCCGATCGTTGCTCATCGTCATATTGCCATCGGCGTAAAAAATCTCGATAGGTTCCATCTGACTCGATCGAGGTTTTTAATTCCATGAGCTGACGATCGACGCTTTTCGACATCATGCGGCGAATTAAATAAGTGCTGCGCCGCTGTACTCTGGCTGAACCCTCTGCCAATTCTGGCTTTTGATTGCGCGTATGGGTCAAGATCATGGCGGTTGACATGGCTAAATTCTTCGTCAGCAGATCCGCGACTTTCTCTTCAGCAGGAAGCAATCCTAGTACAACGTGAAAGCCAATTTCATCCATCAATTCCCGATCGTCGCTTAAATAAGTGACAAAAAAACCGCGTGCGCCGTTCTCAGTTTGTACTAACGCAGTTATGATCCTTTCAAGTTCAGGTTCCGAGACGTGACCCTGTTCGACCTCGGCAAGGAGTGATTGGGTTAGCTCGATCGCGCCTTCAAACGAGATCGAGTCGGGAATTGCAAAGCGAGAAGGAATCTCCATATTCACGATCTCTCTAAAGTTGATGGTTCTCAACAATTATGGCGATCATTTCCTCTAAAAAACAGCCCAACGATCGAGATAAAGCTGCTGCGCCCGCTGACAAGGTGAGCGTCATGGCGCAAGCTGTCTCCCAAGCTGTCTCCCATGGCAAGCCTGAGAAGACAACCATTCTTCAAGCTGAGCCGGAGCCTGAAGAACGCAGCAAACAAGAAGAAAAAATCCGTCCCCAATGTCTGACGGAATATATTGGACAGAAAGATCTAAAAGATGTTTTAGATATTGCGATTCGCGCCGCTAAGTCTCGCCAAGAGCCATTAGATCACCTTTTACTCTACGGCCCTCCCGGACTGGGTAAAACCACAATGTCGCTGATTTTGGCGCAAGAAATGGGCGTGAAATGTAAGATTGCCAGCGCTCCTGCGCTCGAACGCCCGCGCGACATTATGGGTTTACTGATTAGCCTGCAACCGGGGGATGTGCTGTTCATTGATGAAATTCATCGCCTTGCCAAAGTCGCTGAAGAATTGCTCTACCCGGCAATGGAAGATTTTCGGGTAGACATTCCTCTCGGCAAAGGGAAAAGTGCCAAAATGCAATCGATGAGCTTGCCGCCTTTTACTCTAGTAGGAGCCACAACGCGAGTCGGTGCGTTGACTTCGCCATTGCGCGATCGCTTTGGCTTAATCCAACGCCTGCGATTTTACGAAATCGATGAACTGACTGAAATCGTCTTGCGTACGGCTGCACTGCTGAAAATGAACATTACCCAGTCGGGTGGAGAAGAGATTGCTCGCCGCGCCCGTGGAACCCCTCGGATTGCCAATCGCTTGCTCAAACGAGTCCGCGACTTTGCTGAAGTGAAAGCCTTTCGAGAAATCGATCGAGACATTGCCGCCGAAGCCCTGCAACTGTTCAACGTCGATCCTTGTGGTTTAGATTGGACGGATCGCCGCTTGCTCAGTTTCATGATCGAACGACACAACGGTGGTCCCGTCGGACTTGAAACGCTAGCTGCGTCCACGGGTGAAGACGCTCAAACGATCGAGGAAGTTTACGAACCCTATCTGATGCAAATCGGGTATCTTAGCCGTACCCCACGGGGTCGAGTGGCAACTGCGGCTGCTTGGAAACATTTGGGCTATACCCCACCCGACACTCATCAAATGACACTTTTACCGTAGGAGATGTTCATGATTCGCTGTTTGCTCAAATCTCTGTTGATGGTTGCGATCGCGTTTTTCATCGCTTGGCAACCTGTTCTTGCTGAAGAAGAACCCATAACTGCTGCAACTCTGTTTGAGCAACTTTCGACTCTAAAACAGCAAGCCTTTGAATCGACCAACAAAGGTGACTTTACCAAAGCTGAAGCATATTGGTCAGAACTGCTAGAATTGCTGCCAGATAATCCCGCCATTTGGAGCAATCGCGGCAATTCCAAAGTGAGTCAAAACAAGTTAGAAAGTGCGATCGCAGATTTCAATAAAGCGATCGAGCTTGATCCGAATGCCCCTGATCCATATCTGAATCGGGGCGCTGCAATGGAAGGATTGGGAAAATTTGAAAGCGCGATCGCCGATTACAACAAAGTTCTCGAACTTGATCCCAATGATCCGGCTGCCTATAACAATCGAGGCAGTGCTGAAGCCGCATTAGGACAGTGGGAAGTGGCAGTAAAAGATTTTCAAAAAGCAGCGGATGCTGCTCCAGACTATGCGTTTGCTCGTGCCAACTATGCATTAGCTCAGTACCAACTTGGCAACATTGAAGATGCCATTCGGACAATGCGAAATTTAGTTCGCAAGTATCCAAAATTTGCCGATATGCGGGCAGCGCTCACGGCTGCACTGTGGGTTGAAGGCAAGCAGGGCGAAGCAGAGAGCCAGTGGGTTTCAGCAGTCGGATTAGATAAGCGGTACAAAGACATTGAATGGGTGAAAAACGTGCGCCGCTGGCCGCCAACCATGTCGAGTGCTTTGGAGAAGTTTCTCAGCCTCAAATCTTAGAACAATGGCTCTACTTTGAAACTATATAAGCTCAAAAATTCGATGGTTGAGCAGTATTGCGAACTCTGAACTATCCGCAACTCAACTTGAGCATAAGGTTAAGAGTTCACCACGATCAATCTGATGGGGAGAGCGGAGAAAGACCTAAAATCATAGTCCTGCTCCCCATCGTCCCACCTCTCCACTCTACAAAGTCAGCATCGTCAACTAGCCGTTCTCACCGCAGGCAACCTCAGATATCGGAAGACCATGAATTATTCGGATGCAATATTTAAAGAAATGTAATGAAAGTTGCAAAAAATCCGATCCGTTCATTCTATGGAATTGGGAGCCTTTAGGTTAGACGAGATCTCTAGGTTAGGGAGGAAGCGCGATCGTGCCACCCATGTTGCAGATTCAACTTCTTGGTGGGTTTGACTTATCCTACGGCGACCAATCGTGGACGAGGGCGATTTCAGAACGGCTTCAGTCTTTGCTGGCTTATCTAGCATTGAATCGGCAAAGGGCACAATCTCGCCAACACTTAGCCTATCTATTTTGGGGAGACTCGAGCGATCCGCAGGCTCGAACTAACCTACGTAAAGAGTTATACAATCTGCGGCAAAACCTACCCAATGTAGAACAGATTGTACGGATCGAGCCAAAAACGCTCTCATGGTCGCCAACTATTCCTTTTGCGCTAGATGTGATGGAATTTGAGAATGCGGTAGCACAAAACCAACTTGAACGTGCGATCGCGCTCTATCGAGGTCAATTATTGCCCAGTTGCGACGATGACTGGATTTTCCCAGAACGAGATCGATTGCAGCAATTGTATGTTCGAGCCTTAGAGCAATTGATCGAACAACTCAAAAACCAGCAAGACTATCGTTTAGCTTTAAACTACGCACAACAGCTATCACGGGTCGATCCGCTCAACGAATCGACCTACTGCACCTTGATGCAATTGCATGATTTGAGTGGCGATCGCGCTAATGCACTGCAGGTTTATCACCACTGTATGACGATGCTGCGCGAGGAGTTAGGCGTTGATCCGAGTCCTACCACTCGTAGATTCTATGAACAATTGCTACTAGAAGAAGAATCACCCATCGGCTCATCTCCAATTCAGCCAAGGGTACATCTCCCCCTATCGCTGCCGTCACAATCCGCCTTGCCAATGGTCGGACGGAACCACGAGTGGCATTTAATTCAAGAATGGTCAGCGATCGCTGACCCCCAAGTTCTACTCCTCACTGGTGAACCTGGGATTGGCAAAACTCGACTTCTAGAAGAACTTCGAGAAACAACCCCTTTTGCGCTCTGGGGACGGGGATTTGCGGCTGAAATGCTACGACCCTACGGCATCTGGATCGATGCATTGCGATCGGTACGGCTCCTCAATCCTGTCCCAGCAGAATTAGGCTTCTTACTGCCCGAAATCGGACAACCGAGCAAAGCCCCACCGGATCGAAGCCATTTGTTTGATGCGGTCGTGCAATTGCTAGCAAACTGGGCAGCACAAACCCCCTTACTGGTGATGCTCGATGATATTCAGTGGATAGATGAAGGCTCATCCGCCTTACTGCACTATGCGAGTCGCTTGTTGACTCATCTCCCGGTTAAATTTGCTTGTACGGCTCGTTCTGGAGAACTCTCCAAAAATGCCGCGATTTCGCAAGTTCTTCGATCGCTTCGACGGGAGCAACGTTTAAATACGATTGAACTCCAACCCTTCGATCGGGGTAACACAGCAGCCTTGATTCATGCAGCCAATACCGATCATCCATTTGAGATGTCTCTAGAACTCATCGATCGAGTTTTTCGAGATAGTGGCGGCAATCCTCTCTTTGTGCTGGAGATAGCACGAGCATTGTCTCAGCGGCAATCTCATGCAACGGATTTGGCAGCGTTGATTCGCGATCGCTTAGACCAATTAGAGGACAAAGCGCGTGACCTTTTACCCTGGGCAGCCGCGCTCGGACGAAGTTTCAAGCCTGCAATGGTCGCTCAGGTGGCAGACTATCCGTTGCCGGAGTTATTCAGCGCGATCGCGCAACTAGAGCAACAAAGCATTATCCGTCCCAGTGCGACAGGTGAAAATGAACTAGGCTATGACTTTGCCCATGATGTCGTGCGCCAAGTTGTGTATCAACACATTTCAGAGCCGCGCCGCCAGTTGATGCATTGGCAGATTGCTCACCGGCTCAACCAAATCGCAACGCTAGATCATTCTTTCGCAGGAGATATTACTCATCATGCGGTGCTAGGAGGAGATCATGCACTCGCTGCCTCTCATGCCTTGCCTGCCGCAGAACGCTGCTTAAAATTATTTGCTTATGCGGAAGCAACAGTTCTCGCAGAGCGGGGGGTGCAGTCGTGTCAATGGCTCGATCAGCGCTCTCGTATTCCCTTACAGTTGAGGTTACTCCGAGTCTGGGCGATCGCAGGTGTCAAGCACGATCTCGCTGTGCAGATCGAAACTCAGGTTCATCAACTGATGGCAGAAGCAAATCGATTAGGCTTGAATGACGATGCCGCAATCGGACACGAAACTTTAAACGTTCTATATTACGAGCAGGGCAATTACGTTCAACTGCATCAACATTCCCTGCGATCAACAGAAGTGAGTCGTGCCGCTAGCCCTGCGACAGCCGCTAGAGTGTTAGCGCTGAGTGGCTCCTGCTTGACAGAATTGGGACAGGATATGATTCGGGCAGAAGCACTCCTCCTAGAAGCCCAATCCTTGGCGAATCGGGTCGGACTAGAGCAGTGTGATATCCATAGTGGATTAGGAGGGATTGAACTACACAAGGCGAACTATGATGCAGCGCGAACTTTCTTGCAACAGGCATTGCAACTCGCGCAACGCGATCGTGATCGTTGGCGAGAATGTAACTGTTTAATGGGGTTAATCATGACCGAATTAGAAGCAGGCGATCCGAGCGCTGCTTTGTCTTACTGTTCAACGATGACGCATCTTGTTGCCCAGATTGAAGGCAAAGAGAGTGAAAACGCTATAGCAGCAGCCTTAGCAGCGCTTGCCCATTATCAGCTTCAGCGCCCCGAAGCCAATTTAGAAGCCGCGATCGTCAAACTGCAACAACTGGATATCAAGCGAATGCTAGCTTACATCCTGATTGGAGCAGCAGAAGTAGATTTTGCTCAGGAACGATTTGAATTAGCGGCTCTTCGAGCCGAGGAAGCTTTACAAGCGGCGCAAACGATGAAGCATCCGAGCGAGATTGCGATCGCTGGAGCGCTGCTGATTCAAAGTGTTTTAGCATTAAAGCACGCCGAACGGGCAATAGGAGTATTTGAAACCTTACACCATCGGATTGATCGCCGTTTGCTCAGTGTCCGCGCTCAAACTCAGGTTGATTGCATGACGCAACAACTACAGCCCTTAATGAAAAAACGTAAACTTTCTAGTTGAGGTCGTTATGTCACTCGTGATTGTTGAAACTGTTGCCGAACAACCACTGACCGATGCTTACTTAGAAGAAGCCGTTGAAATTGCGTTGCCCTGTCTACAAGCTCGTGGGATCACCTGGCTTCATTCCCTCCTGTCTCGCGATCGTGCTCAAATGATCTGTCTTTACGATTCTCCCGATGCTGCGACTGTGCGGAACGCCTACGCTCATCTAGGAGTTCAAAAACGGGCAATCTGGTCAGGGGAAATGATTCCAAACCGTTCTCGCCCTCAACCCAACTCGGCGGATCGCTCTGTCATCGAAGCACACTCTCCTGCTTCGAGCGCACCAGACTGGAACAGAATTCACCAACAATTTTCTCAATGCTGCAGAGAGTTAGGAGTGAACTGGTTACGCTCCTATTTGTCGCTCGATCGTACTTCTGCGGTCTATGAACTAGAGGGATTGGATGCAGAAACGATTCGCGACGTTTCTCGAAAATTGGGCACTTCCTTTGATCGCATCTGGTCGGCTCACCTGCTGATGCCCTAACCCAGAAGGGTTTTAGAGTTGGAACGCTTTGGCAACGGTTTAGGAACGGCGAGATCGCTACCTTTAAGTTCAGATGAATTTTCAAGGAGCGTCCGATGACAACCCAAACTTTTGATACCACCAAAGCAGAAGCCTTTGCAGGAAGAATGTTCGAGATTTTCAACAGTGCCGCTTTGTCGCTGATGATGTCGATCGGACATCGGACTCAATTGTTTGACACAATGGCAGAATTGCCGCCCTCGACCAGTCAGCAAGTTGCTGCGGCTGCTGGGCTGAACGAACGCTATGTGCGCGAATGGCTCGGTGCAATGGTCACAGGTGGATTCGTAACCTACAATCCACTGACTCAAACCTATGTGCTGCCTATAGAGTATGCTGCTTTTTTGACGCGATCTGCTACACCGAACAATCTGGCTCTTGTTGCTCAATACATCCCGGTGCTTGCCTCGGTCGAAGAGCAAGTAATCGAGTGTTTCTATAAAGGTGGCGGTGTTCCCTATTCTGAGTTCCAGCGATTTCACGAGGTGATGGCGGAAGACAGTAGTCAATCGACAGTAACAGCACTATTCGATCAGATCTTACCGCTCGTTCCGGGACTGACTGAAGCACTAGAACAAGGCATTGATGTCCTCGATCTCGGGTGTGGGAGTGGACGGGCACTGAGCACCCTTGCCGCGAACTTCCCCAAGAGTCGCTTTACGGGCTATGACTTTTCGGAGGTGACGATCGCGACTGCAAACCATGAAGCGCGATCGCAAAATCTCAGCAATATTCGATTTCAAGTGCAAGATGCCGCTACTTTGAACGAGCACGATCGCTACGATCTAATCACAACGTTTGATGCAATTCACGACCAAGCACGACCGGACATCGTGCTACGCAATATCTATCAAGCCCTACGAAGCGATGGGGTTTACTTGATGCAAGACATTCATGCTTCCAGCCAGGTCGAGGGCAACCTAGAGCATCCGATCGCACCCTGGCTTTATACCATTTCTTGTATGCATTGTATGACGGTTTCTTTGGCTTATGGCGGTATGGGTCTGGGAACGGTGTGGGGCAATGAGCAAGCATTAAAAATGTTAGCTGAAGCGGGATTCAAGCGGGTCGAACTCAAACAAGTGCCCCAAGATTTTCTGAACGATTACTACATCACTTACAAGCAATAGCCCTATGTGCCAACTCTGCGGACTTGCAGCACGGTATGCCCGTGTTCGCCAGGATTCTCTTGTTCAAAATCTTAGTCAATTTGCAACTGTAATTCAAACAAAAGCATCGACTGAGACAAAGCCAAATCAACCAGTCACTAACCTAGGAGAAAACTAGGAGACTCCTGTTTGACCCCACTAGTTTTGCAGGGTGAGACAAATTTAGGTGAATTAGGCATCAACACCCTGCAATCTCGTTATGCCACAACGTCAAGTTCACCTGAGTGTGAGCGCAATGGGACTTGCACTTATTTGTTGCCTTTCAACATATTTGTTGCCTTTCAACACCGCGTCGGGTGGCAACATGTGGAAGTCACCGAACACCGGACGAATGCTGATTTTGCTCGTTGGCTTTAACGCCTAGTCGAGGAATAGTTTCTCATGGCTATCAAGATTCGCTTAGTTCTCGGCAATCTCAATGATCAGAAAGCCACCCTGGACTGGCACTTTACGAGTACTGATGCCAAGCGTCTTTATCCAGAAATTCACCTCTCATCATCAACGGGGCAGACGATTAGGTGCTGAGATTTTTAGGGGGCTTCGCGTATATCAATTTCTGTTTCTGATTTTGTTACGCTGACATTCAGAACCCGGAGTCTTTGCCATTGTAGCTATTATCCGTAGATTGAAATTCATTGCTTATGATTCGTTTTACCCGGTTCTCTGTTCTCCTCACACTACTAACAGTTACAGGATTGCAGTCTTATCCAGCGATCGAGCTTCCAGCCGTTGCTCAAACTTCTATTTGCACTCCAGATCAAACGTTAGATACTGATGAATATGCGCTGCGCGATCAGGCTCGTGTTGCACTAGACAATGGTGATCTGGCAACAACGGTGCGAACTTTAAGAGAAGCTTTGTTGATCACACCGCGAACGCAATATCCTCATAATACAGTCGAGCAGTGGCTTTTAGAAGACAACAACGGGACTCGAATTGAGCAGTTGCTGAAATTTTCTGACAAAAAACAGACGACGCAAATCTTAGATCAGCTTTATCAAATTACGCAACGGCTGAAACCAAACCATAGCTCAATTAAAACTCGTGCCTTCGCTGCGATCGCAAAATCCTACATTGTTCTCAATCAGTTCCCATCTGCGATCAATGCTCTCAATCAAGCTCGTGATGCTGTGCGTTTTGTTCAGGGGACAACTGAAAAAGCAGATCGGTTACTCGATATTGCCGCAGGATATGCTGCATTGCCTCAACCGCAAATCGCTCAAACCAGTCTCACCCAAGCTGAGAAAGCAATTCAGCAGATTCAGCAATCCGATCGAGCTGTCCGACTCGTTCGACTCGCAACACTTCATGCTGAAGATGAGAATTTTACGCAAGCAAAAGCGATCGCGGCTAAGCTGCCTAAAAATTCAGAATCACACGCGATCGTATTTAGAGCAATTGCTGAGAACTACATCAGAATTAAGCAATTAGGCAATGCAGATCAAGCGATTCAAACCATTACACATCCGATGCAAAAAGCGATCGCACTTGGAAAAGTTGCCGTAGCTTATGAGCATGCTCAACAACCAGGAATAGCGACAAAACGGTTTGATCAGGCAATGGCGATTGCTGCCACTCCAAACCTAGTGAGTGGTTTCTATACTTCAGAAATGCTGAGAAGAGATCTCGTCGTCAATCTAGTCGAGGTAGGTCGAAGAGATGCAGCAAGACAGCTTGCTATCAATTCTGAGATGCCATCTTTCAAGAAAGAAGCTTACAAGGTCATTCTTTTGGCTGATGTTCGTGCAAATGAGCCAGTCAAAGCGAAGAAACTGCTTTCTCAGCAATTGACTGAGATCCTGAATCAGCAAGATAGCAGTTGGCACAGATTTGAACTTGTTAATCTGATAAACACTGCGACTGAAGCGGAGCAGTTTGATTGGTTTATCCAAGAATGGAATCGCATTTCAAAGGTTGATTTTGGTCTGACGGATCAAGATGTTGAGAGAATCACGACATCTCATGCTCAGAAAGGTCGGCATCTGCAAGCTTTGCAGTGGACAGAAAAGTTGCCGATCGCGAATCGCCCAGTTTTGCAGATTCGATTGAAATCTGCGATCGCGCTAGCTGCTCATCAATCTGGACAAACAGCTTGGGCAAAGAACTTGCTTCAGACCACTGAGCAGCAAATTAGCGCATTGATCAAAGCATCCCGTGACCGACTTCAGCGTGAGGGCGGCGACACGAACGAGCCAGATGACATTGAATACATTGGTGTCGGAGTACTTGCCCTTTCTTACGCTCAGATAGGAGATACTGGAACGACTCAGAGATTGCTCGATCGCGTTGTTAAGAGCAAGATGAATCAGAATGATATGCAGCTAGGTGGACGAATAGACAATCCGTTTGAACTGTTTCGAGAAGCCAATCAGATAGATGGAGCCTTTCAGCTTGCAAACGGTTCTGTGTTGCCTGAAAAGCGCTTTCAACGCCTACAGACAGTTGCAGGAATGGCATTAGCGCAAAATCGATTTGATATGGCAACTTCCATTGTGCCTCGATTAAATTCAGCCAGTGGTCAAACTCAATTACTGCTGGCGATCGCTCAACGCTACACCCAACTCAAACAGACCGATAAAGCGCTTCCTTTCCTCGCTCAAGCCTTCAAAGTTGCTCAAACGATTCCAGGAGAAGAATCTCAGTTTGATCGATTGGGTGCAGAGGGGGGAACGGTGATCGAGATGGAGAATGATCGCGGAAGTTTGATTGAAGCGATCGCGGTTCAGTACGCTCGATTGAAGCAACCCGCTCAGGCTTTGAAAGTTGCGAATACTTTGAAAGAGAAGAAGACTCGCGATCAAGCACTCGAAAAGGTGAGATGTGCAATTTCAAGCTAGTCGAGAAAATTTCCCTGGGTTTTCAGTTCGTTGCGGTTTAGCCTAGGAATTCTATCCACGGGCTAAACCCACTTTGCTGAGGAAAACTATTCTGATTCAAAGTTACGCGATCGCGGTTTGCATTTGCTCACGATCGCAAAATCCTATACCGATTCAACGTAATCTCCTCGACCAATGCACAAACTTTTCCCGGTCACACTTCTCAGTCTGCAACTCGTTGGTCTGCCTTCGATGAGTCTGGCGCAGGTTAAGCCAGCCTGCATCAGTCCCTATGGTGGAGACGATCGCGCGATTCCGTTAAGTGATCCTGAATTGGCGAAAAGTCAGCAAGGAAAAGAAATGGCAGAAATTGCGATCGCATTTCTCAAAGCAGGTCAACCAGAACGCGCCGCTCAGGTCAACGAGCAGATGCGATCGCGCTTCAAGCTCGCCCCTAAAGATCTCTCAACCTTAGTCATGATTCAGTCTCTTATCGCTGGAGATCAAGCTGCTGCAACGGCACATGTGCCTAAGCTCAACCTGACTGGATTTGGAGATATTGATGCGATCTTTCTCGCGGCGCGGACTCTACCTGTTCAAGATCAAGCCGATTGGATACTGAACGTGGTCGATCAACTCCCGATCAAAAACGGCAAATTGCTGTGGTGGATTGTACTAGCGGAGTTATATCCCAATCAACCTATCACTCTAAAAATTGCAGCAAAGATTCGCTCTGTGCTGACCCAAGACGATCAACTTTCCGAATGGGTGAATTTAGCAGTCGTCTATCGTCAAGCAGGAGATTTTCAGGCAGCCCGATCTCTACTCGAATCCCTAGCAGATCAAGCGCGATCGGAACCTCGCAACCTATCTAATCGGCTCAGGATGATTCAAGAATTTGCTCGCATCGGACAGCGCGATCGCGCACGGGCTGAACTCATGAAACTCAACATCGAAACAGGATCAAATAGCCTGTCTGTGAACCCTGACTTGACCCATCACTTAAGCCTTGCTTATGCTGCTATTGGAGATTTAAGCACAGTTGAAAATTTGATTCAAAAGCTCCCAGTTCAAGCTGATCCGGATTCCTTTAGCTTCCATCGTCAAGATTCAACCCGATCCGCGATCGCGCGACAATTTGCAGAACAAAAAAATGTTCAACAAAGCCAACGATTTCTACTCTCGATCAAAGATGCGAAGCTACAACAAGAGACGGCTCAACGGATCATCCAGCGTTTCCTTCAAACAGAACAATGGGCATCCGCAGCGGCAATTTCATCATTAGCAGAACCGAAATTACAAGCGATGGTGGCTTACAAAGCAGCACTGGCAAATCAATCCGCACTCAGCGATCGTGTGATCCCAACCATGCGCGGCAACAATGGAGATCTGATTCGCCTACTTCAGACTACATCCGCACTCAATCAGGTCGGATACCAAACGAAAGCACGCACCTTACTGCAAGAAGCCTTATCTTTAGCAACTCAGCAAAACATTCAGCCCCTTTTGCCGACGATTGCAGTTCAGTTTGCAGAAGCGGGCGATTTTGAGCAGGCAAATCAACTGCTCGATCGACAATTGCGAAGCTTTGAGCAACGATCGCAAAAACCGAAATTTCCAGCGTTTGAACCTTTGCTACCCGTCTCACCCACTCCTCCTGACGAATCCGCTTTATGGCGATTTTTTGAGTATGTCCGGCTGAGTGCCTCATCCTTTCGACCCGAAAAACCTACTCCGCAAGTTACCGCAATTCCAGTTCAGCCCTCGATCGCAGGAACAGCAGCCATTAACCTCGGCAGTTTTGCAACCTTCTATAGTCGCGCCCGCAATTTTACAAAAGCAGATCAACTGATCCAAAAGATTCCCGACCAGTACTGTACTTTCAAAGCATCAATCATTCAATTTGCTGTGTTAGAAGCCATTGCAGCAAATCAGCCAGAGGTAGCGCAGTCCCTTTTAGCGCAACTTTCTCGGTCTGCTCAGCATCAAGATTTTGTTCGGGCAAATTTAATTGCGATCGCGAATCTCTATCTCACGCAAAAGCAATCTGAAAAAGCAATTCCTCTTTTAGAACGATCCTTGAATCTGATCCAAAAATAGGAGAATCTGAAGGCGCAAAATGGAGAGAGGAGAGAGATGGGGAGAACCCAACCTTAGATTACTCCCTATCCCCCTATCAGCTTAATTGCTGTGAACTACGAGTCGTACTAAAGATTCCATCTCCAGTTAATCACTTCAGGTTGATCAATCCCATGTTCATACGCATACTGGCGACATTGAATTTGCATGTTTTTGAACTTTTCTTTCGCATGAGCGCCCGTTGTTCTGAGTCTGGGAACGCGATCGATAACATCCATTGCGAGACTAAAGCGATCGATATTATTGTTAATCGCCAGTTCCAGAGGTGTGTTGATATTGCCTTTCTCTTTGTAGCCTCGGACATGCAGATTTGCGTGATTCGTCCGACGGTAAGCCAGACGGTGAATCAACCAAGGATAGCCGTGGAAGTTGAAAATGATCGGTTTATCAGTTGTGAACAGACTGTCAAAATCTCGATCGCTTAATCCATGCGGATGCTCTGTATCGGGTTGAAGCTTAAACAGATCAACGACGTTCACAAATCGGATCTTCACATCCGCAAATTCTTGCCGCAGTAACGCTGTCGCAGCTAATGCTTCCTGAGTGGGAATATCTCCCGCTGTTGCCATCACAACATCGGGTTCTGTTCCCTGGTCATTACTCGCCCAATCCCAGATGCCAAGTCCCTTTGTACAATGCTTAATCGCTGTATCCATATCCATATACTGGAAGTGGAGTTGCTTGTCAGAAACAATCACATTGATATAGTTGGTACTTCGCAAACAATGATCGGCTACAGAAAGCAACGAATTGACATCGGGCGGTAAGTAAATCCGAGTCACAGAAGGACTCTTGTTAACAACGAGATCTAGAAAGCCTGGATCTTGGTGAGTAAAGCCGTTATGGTCTTGCCGCCACACTGTAGACGTAATTAAAAGATTCAATGATGCAATGTCTTCGCGCCAAGAGAGATGATTGCAAATTTCTAACCATTTCGCATGTTGGTTAAACATCGAATCGATCACATGCACGAATGCTTCATACGTTGAGAAGAATCCATGTCGTCCCGTGAGGAGATAGCCTTCGAGCCAGCCTTCTAAGGTATGCTCGCTCAACATTTCCATCACGCGCCCGTCTGGAGAGAGTTCGCCGCCGTCTTCGTCTTCAGGCAAATAATCTGCAATCCAGAATTTCTTACTGACTTCGTAAATTGCATTCAGCTTGTTAGAAGTCGTTTCATCCGGCCCGAAGACTCGGAAGTTGTTCGGGTTCATCTTCATGATGTCCCGCAGAAATTTGCCTAACGGCACAGTATTTCCAACTTCGAGCTGTCCTGGTTTGGGCACGTCAATCGCATAGTCGCGGAAGTTTGGCATTTTTAAAGCCCGACGCAGAATCCCACCATTAGCATGAGGATTCGCACTCATGCGATGCGTCCCAGTCGGAGCCATATCCTTAAGTTCAGCGAGTAGCTTGCCATTTTGATCAAAGAGTTCCTCTGGTTTGTAGCTTCTCATCCAAGCTTCTAGCTGTTGAAGATGCTCCGGATTGTGCTGCATTTCAGATAAGGGAACTTGGTGCGATCGCCAAAATCCTTCGACTTTATGCCCATCGACTGTCTGAGGTCCTGTCCAGCCTTTGGGAGTCCGAAAAATAATCATCGGAAAGCGAGGGCGTTGAGCGACATCGCTGCTGCGAGCTTGTTGCTGAATGGCTTTAATTTCGTTCACACAATGCTCTAAGGTCGCAGCCATTGCCTGATGCATGGTTTCGGGATCACTTCCCTCCACAAAGTAAGGCTTATAGCCGTAGCCACTGAACAAATCTTCGAGTTCTTCGTGACTGACACGCGACAGAATTGTGGGATTGTTAATCTTGTAGCCATTCAAGTGCAGAATTGGCAAGACCGCGCCATCGCGTGCCGGATTGATAAACTTGTTCGAGTGCCAAGCAGTCGCGAGCGGGCCTGTTTCCGATTCACCATCGCCGACGACAACTACACTGATCAAGTCTGGATTGTCAAAGACAGTTCCATAGGCGTGAGAGACACTGTACCCTAGCTCACCCCCCTCGTGAATTGATCCAGGGGTTTCAGGCGTGCAATGGCTGCCGATGCCGCCCGGAAAAGAGAACTGTTTGAAGAAGCGCAGCAGTCCTTCGGTATCTTCGCTTTTATCTGAGAAGACTTCCGAATAGGTTCCTTCTAGATAGATGGGAGCTAGCACACCCGGCGCACCGTGCCCAGGACCTGCCAAGAAAATCATATCGAGATCAAACTTCTTGATCAGGCGATTGCAATGAGTATAGATAAAGCTTAGACCTGGACTCGATCCCCAGTGACCGAGCAGACGATTTTTGATATGTTCAGGCTTGAGAGGTTCTTGCAGAAGCGGATTGTCACGCAAGTAAATCATGCCGACTGCAAGATAGTTGCAGGCTTGCCAAAACGCATGAATTTTGCGCGCTTCTTCGGTGCTGAGCGGCGATCCTTGAACGGTCGATCGTGCTTCACCATACGGACTAATCGACCGTTCTGCTGCGGGAGTGGTTACCATCGCTTTCTACTCCTTAAATTACTCTGTGAGAGACATCTGACCTTGGAAGCCAGTAATAATGCGATCGCCATTTTTGAGGACGTGAATTTCAATTTGATCGCTCGCCCAAGTTAAGCGATCATGCAATTCCGGATTAAAGACATGCACTCTCTGATTGCTTGAAGACACAAGAGAGTCAGGACTATGAATCGCTAATGATTCAACATAAGCACCATCAATCATTAAATCGAGTTCTGCAAGCAGATCTTGAGCGCCTGCTGGAGCAAACTCGGATCGCAATTGCTCTAAGGTGAATCCAGTAAACGACATCACATTCAATCCAGCCGCTTTCACTTGGCGCGCCAGACTTGCAAGCGCAGGAGCTTGCCAGAACGGTTCTCCACCGGAAAAAGTCACACCTTGATTGCGATCGTTGCTCAAAATCTTCTCGACTAGACTCTCAATCGTGACCAGTTGATTGGCTTCAAACGACCAAGAAGCTGGATTAAAGCATCCTGGACATTCGCGTAAGCATCCTTGCACCCAAATCACCGCTCGGCATCCAGGCCCGTTTACGGCTGACTCATCGACATAGCCCATAATGTTGAGATATCCAGGGGGAATCTCGAGCAGTTCTTGATAAGCATCAGGTTTGGTGTGCATAGTCTTTCACCTCAATGGATTAAAGCGGGATAACGAACTGGAACATCAAGCACAGCTTGAATGCGATCGCGAAACTGCTTCAGCACTTCTTCGCTCACGGGTTTAAGCGATCGCACTGGATAAGACTGAAGCAGTTCATGGTTGCCCCGCGCATCTAATTGATGTTCTAGCGGTTTAGGGCGCGTGGGCGTATTGAGTTGAATTTCTTGGGGGCATAGTTCTTGTAGGTGGGTAATGTAGTTGATTTGGTCTTGATCGCGCCAGGGAGAAAGCAGCATTGTTTGAATGGCAAGCTGTCCTCGGTAGCGTTGTCGAAATTGCTTCAAACCTGACCAAATTTTGTCGAGAGTCAAATTTTGAACGGGGCGGTTAATGCCTTGAAATTGTTGATCAGAGACGGCATCAATTTTGACAGCGACGAAATCGGCGATCGCTAGCTCTGCACGCACCGATGGATCTTCAAGGAGACTGCCATTCGTCAGCACTCCGACTGGTTTCTCAGTTAGAATCCGAGCGAGCGTAATAATTTCGCCCAGATTTTGAGCCAGCGTAGGTTCACCACTGCCGCTCAACGTGATGACATCAATATTCCAAGGCTGAAAGCAGAGGAGATCCTGCCGAATTCGCTCTGTCGGGACAAAGATTTTGCGAGTCGCGTTTTGCTGCTCGATTTCTCCCAGTTGACAGTAAACACAGTTAAATGAGCAAGTTGAAACTGAACCAATCGGATCGATGCCGAGCGATCGACCGAAACGCCAAGATTTTACAGGTCCATAAACTGAAGCGAATTGCGCGGTTTGCATGGAATTTCTCCTTACTCGTCGATCGTGAATGAAATCTCTGCTTTCATCACGCCTTCTTCTGCATCCCGTCTGAGCTGAAATCCCAGTTTCTCACAGACGCGCTGCATCGCTCTGTTTTCGCAAAGAATCTCAGCACGAATGCGCTCAAGATGCTCATGCCGTCCGACCTTCAGCAAGCAGTTGAGCAACATGGTTCCAAGCCCTTGACGCTGATAGCGATCGTTGACCATCATTCCAAACTCTGCATCATTCGTCGCATGTAGTTTACTCAGCCTTGCAATTGCTAAAATCTCAGATGCTCCGGTTTGAGCATCTTTCCTTTCAGCGACTAGAGCAAGTTCGCGATCGTAGTCAATAAAACACAGTCGAGTCAGACGTTCGTGAGCAATCCGCTGTTTTAGCCCAATCATATGGAAGTAGCGAAAATACACGCTTTCCTCTGACAAAGTTTGATGGAATTGAATCAGCAAAGGCTCATCTTCAGGGCGAATCGGGCGAATCGTCACCTCTTTTTGATCAGATAGCTTGTACTTCCAAGTAAACTGACTGGGATAAGGACGAACTGCTAATTTCGGGAGTTCAGCTTCAGTCACATCCGGATCATGTAGAACAATCCTTGCATCCAAAGCCAAGAGCTTATCAGCCGAAGCAAGCAAAGGATTAATTTCAATCTCTTTAATCCATCGCTGCTCAACGACTAACTGACTAAACCGAACTAAGAGTTGCTCTAGGGCGGCGAGATCGACCGCTTTACGTCCTCGTACTCCCTGCAATGCTCGATAGATATGCGTTTGCTCCATCATTCGCCGGGCGAGCGTTGTATTCAAGGGGGGAAGTGCGATCGCGCGATCGCGATACACTTCAACGAGTTGCCCTCCAGAGCCGAATAGCATCACAGACCCAAATTGGGGATCAAGGCTGCTGCCAATGATTAATTCGTACCCCTCTCTTTGAATCATCGGTTGTACGGTGACTCCAAGAAAAGCTTGTGAGTCCTGGGTGCGTTGTAAAACGGTTGCCGCGATCGCTTGATAAGCCTCACGAACTGCCTCTGCATTCAGCAAGTTTAATTGCACACCTCCGACATCGGTTTTGTGGGTAATCGTTTCTGAATACAGTTTCAGCACGACTGGATAGCCTAGCTTTTCAGCCACTTGAACTGCTGCTTCCGCACTCCGAGCCACCTGAGTTTCAACAGTTGGAATGCCATAAGCCGCAAGAAATTGCTTGGATTCAAACTCTGTGAGTAGGGTTCTTCGTGCGGTTCTCGCGTTTTGAATGATCTGTTCAATTTCGAGCCGATTTACTGTCTCAGCTTCGGCTAAAGTTGGCGTTTCGTAGATGCCGCGCAGATTGTAGCTATATCGCCACATATAGTTAAACAATCGCGCCGCAGTATCCGGGTAAGCAAAGGTTGGAATCTTGGCTTGATTGAGCAACTCTGCTCCGGCTGCAATTTCTGAATTTCCCATCCAACTGGTAAGAATGGGTTTACCCAGTTGAGAGTAGGACTGCAATTGCTGAGCCGTTCGAGTTGGGTCAGTCATTGCTTGCGGCGTGAGAATGACAAGCAATCCATCACTATTGGGATCTTGAGCAGCAATCTCTAATGCTTTGGCATAACGTTCAGGTTCCGCATCTCCAAGAATATCGATGGGATTGTGATGACTCCAATGTGCAGGAAGATGCTGATTGAGTGCCTCAATCGTTTCGGGTGATAGCTCGGCTAAAGTTCCACCATTTGTCACTAAAGCATCGGTTGCAAGCACACCGGGGCCACCTGCATTTGTGATAATCGTCAGTCGTGAACCTTTCGGACGAGGCTGTTTTGCTAGCACTTCTGCCATATCAAACAAGTCAGAAATGCTATCGACTCTCAGAACACCACAGCGCCGCAGTGCAGCATTAAACACATCATCGCTACCCGCCATTGCTCCGGTATGAGACGTGGCAGCTTTAGCCGCTGCTTCAGTTCGTCCGGCTTTAATCACAATAATCGGTTTAGTCAGTGCAACTTCTCGTGCGGCAGAAAGAAACGATCGTGGATCACCGATCGATTCCATATAGATCACGATGCTCTCAGTGTGGGGATCATCGCCGAGATAGTAAATCAAATCGCCCCAATCGACATCGAGCATTGAGCCGATCGAGATAAATGAGCTAAAGCCCACATTTTCATGAAAGCTCCAATCCAAAATCGCACTACACAAAGCACCACTCTGGCTGATAAAGCCAACTTTTCCAGGTTTTGCGATCGAATTTGCAAAGGTTGCATTCAAACCCAAATGAGGATTCATGACACCGAGACAGTTTGGACCAATCAATCTCAACTGACCTCGTTTCAGATGGGCGCGAATTTGTTGTTCTAGCTCGACACCCGCTGAGCCAACTTCACGAAAACCAGCCGAAAGGATAATCACACCCTTGACATTTGCATCAACACATTCGCCCACGAGATCAGGAACCGTCGGCGCAGGCGTGGCAATAATTGCGAGATCAACTGCTTCGGGAACGTCCGAGATCGTGGGATACGCTTTAATTCCCAAAACGCTCGGTCGTTGCGGATTTACTGGAAAAATTGTGCCTCCAAATGGATGACTCATCAAGTTCCAGAGTACCGTTCTTCCTACACTGCCATCTCGCTCAGTTGCACCAATGATCGCAATCGTTTTCGGTGAGAAGATTGCATCCAGCGGATGATATCCAGAGCGCCAAATGTCATGAACGCGATCGCTCTGACAATTTGCGAAAGAAACAATAGTCATGCAATCCCCCTTACGGTGCTACTAGAGCTTGGTTTTCAGCCTGTCCTAGCGTAGTTGCATTGCCTTCATAGGCTTGAATGTACAAAGCTTTGAGGTCTTCAATCAGTGGATAGCGCGGGTTTGCACCTGTACATTGATCATCAAACGCTTGCTCTGCCATCCATTCCACTTGTGCATAGAAAGCTCGATCGTCTTCGGACAGCGCTGCTTTAATCGTTTTTGGAATGTCAAGCTGCTCTTTGAGATCTTCGATCGCGGCAATCAATTTCTCAATCTTTTCTTCATCCGTTGCGCCCGTAATGCCCACATACTCAGCAATCACCGCATAGCGCCATTTCACATTCGGATATTTGTACTGTGGAAAAATTGCTTGCTTGAACGGAACATCGGTGGCATTGTACCGAATCACATGGGAGATGAGTAAGGCATTCGCAAGCCCATGCGGGACATGGAAAGTCGAACCGAGTTTATGTGCCATTGAATGACAAATGCCTAAGAATGCATTCGCAAACGCCATCCCTGCCATCGTTGACGCATAATGCACTTTCTCGCGAGCTTTGGGATTGTTTGCGCCTTCTTTGTAAGCCGCAGGTAAATACTTCAGAAGTAAGCGAATTGCTTCTAAAGCTAGCCCATTCGTAAACTCTGACGCAAAGACTGACACATAAGCTTCGAGGGCATGGGTCAAGGCATCGATACCGCCGTACGCAGTCAGGCGTTTTGGCATCTGCATCACGAGATCAGGATCGACGATCGCCATATTCGGCGTGAGCGCATAATCGGCAAGCGGATATTTAATCCCAGTGTGCTGGTCTGTAACAACAGCAAACGGTGTGACTTCCGAACCCGTTCCTGACGTGGTTGGAATGCAAACCATGCTCGCTTTTTGCCCTAAAGGTTGGACTTCATAAACACGCTTGCGAATATCCATGAAGCGAGTTGCTAAGCCTTCAAACTCGGTATCCGGTTGCTCATACATCAGCCACATGACTTTTGCAGCATCCATCGGCGAACCTCCACCAATGGCAATGATCACATCGGGCTGAAAGAGGTTGATTTGAGCTAAGCCTTTCTCGATCGTTTCTAAAGATGGATCAGGTTCGACATCATAGAAAGTTTGATGTGTAATGCCAATTCCTTCTAGAACCTGCGTCACTTTTTCCGAAACGCCCAGTTCAAATAGCGGCTTATCCGTAATCACAAAAGCTCGATGTTTTCCAGTTAGTTCCTTGAGAGCTACAGGTAAGCACCCATCCCGGAAGTAAACTTTCGGGGGAACGCGGAACCACAGCATATTTTCACGCCGCTGCGATACGGTTTTAATGTTCAGCAAGTGATGAGCCGCAACGTTTTCAGACACAGTATTGCCGCCCCAACTGCCGCATCCCAATGTCAGCGATGGATCAAGCCGGAAATTGTATAAATCTCCGATCGCACCTTGAGACGCAGGAGTATTGATCAACACCCGCGAGGTTCGCAACACATTCTCAAAGTGTCGAATATGCTCGGTGTTTGCGGGCTGAGTATAGAGAACTGAAGTATGTCCTAATCCGCCAAACTCCACAATTTTCTCAGCTTTCAGCACAGCATCTTCAAAATCACTGGCTCGATACACTGCCAGAATCGGCGAAAGTTTTTCATAAGACAGCGGTTCTTGCGTGCCGATTTCTTCCACTTCTGCCATCAGCACTTTCGGAATGCCTGCTTCAAATTGCAGATCTGCGAGTTCAGCCAAGCGAGTAACCGACTGTCCAACAATTTTCGGATTCAAATGACCGTTTTCGAGGACGCAGTTTCTGAGGCGATCGCGTTCTGCTGCATCGAGGAAATATGCACCGCGATCGATAAATTCCTGCTTCACGGCTTCATACACGGCATCGACAATCACAACCGATTGTTCGCTCGCGCAAATCATGCCGTTGTCAAACGTCTTACTGAGTAAAATCGATGAGACTGCCATTTTAATGTTTGCCGTTTCATCAATGATGGCTGGCGTGTTTCCAGCACCGACTCCTAACGATGGATGACCGGATGAATAAGCGGCTTTGACCATTCCAGGGCCGCCAGTTGCGATGATCAATTTAATATCTGGGTGCTGCATTAAAGCCTGCGATCGCTCAATCGTCGGTTCTTCGATCCAACCGATCAAGCCTTCAGGTGCGCCTGCTGCGATCGCAGCATCAAGCACAATTTTGGCAGCCGCAGCAGTACATTGTTTCGCTCTGGGATGAGGGGAAAAAATAATGGCGTTGCGGGTTTTGAGTGCCAGCAACGCCTTGAAAATCGTCGTCGAAGTGGGATTCGTGACGGGCACAATTCCAGCGAGGATGCCAATCGGTTCGGCAATTCTTTGATAGCCGAAGGCAGGGTCATCTTCTAGAATGCCGCAGGTCTGCTCGTGCTTGTACTTGTTATAGATAAATTCCGATGCAAAGTGATTCTTGATCACTTTGTCTTCGACAATTCCCATGCCTGTTTCTGCAACGGCACGCTTCGCTAACGGAATTCTCGCTTCGTTTGCAGCTTGCGCTGCTTTTTTGAAAATCAGATCAACCTGCTCTTGTGTGTAGGTTGCATAGACAGCTTGAGCCGCTTTGACTTGCTGAATCAGAGTTTCGAGATCTTGTGGTTTTTCGGCGACAATGTTCATAAATTCCGTCCCGATGAGAGTAGCGATTATTTTAGGTTGAGCAAGTTACATAGCATTGAGATTGCGACTTTTGAAAATGTCGATCGCGGCTTGAACTTGCTCTGAAGTTGGGTTTGGGGTGTCTTTTAGCTGATAGTCATAGCCTAATTGCTCCCATTTGTACTCGCCCATTTTATGAAACGGTAAAACATCAACTCTTTCGATATTGGTGAGCGTTGCTAGAAAATCTGCTAGCCCAGCAATATTCTGGGGATCATCTGTTAAACCAGGTACAAGCACAAATCGAATCCAAACCGGTTTGTGAATCTGATTCAGATACCGAGCAAGAGTTAAAGTTGGTTCGATATTAACACCCGTTACTTTGTGGTAAGTGCTTGCATCGAATGATTTAATATCTAGTAACACAAGGTCGGTATACTCGAGCACAGGCTTTGCAACATTCAACTCACAAAATCCAGATGTATCAAGCGCTGTATGGATCTTGAGTTCGTGACATCGTTTAAAGATCTCTCGAACAAATTGGGGCTGAAAAAGCGGTTCCCCTCCGCAGGCGTTGACTCCACCGCCAGAAGCCTGCATGTAGGGAATATATTTTTGGATCTCCTCGATCAGTTCATCGACCGTTACTAGCTTTCCATCTTCGAGATGGCGACAGTCGGGATTGCAACAGTATAGACAGCGAAGAGGACACCCAGAGGTAAAGATAATAAAGCGGATGCCGGGACCATCGGCTGTGCCACAGGTTTCGATTGAGTGGATGTAGCCTGCTGTTTTTGAGAGCGTATTCGTCATAGGTGCTACTTTCTCGGATCAAATAAATGGTTCTGGTGGCACAGTTTTACGAATCCCTTGGGACATCTGCGACACGGCTGGATTATCCCATTCTAAAAGCGATCGTGGAATGTTCGCTCTAACACATCTAACTGCTGTTCTCGCGTCAGTTTGATGAAGTTCACGGCATAGCCTGACACGCGAATCGTGAGTTGAGGATACAGTTCTGGATGATCCATTGCGTCTAGCAGCATTTCACGATCGAGCACATTCACATTGATGTGATGTCCGCCTTGATGGAAATAGCCATCTAACATTCCAGTCAGGTTATTGACGCGATCCCCAACAGTTCTGCCGAGAGCCGTAGGCACAATCGAGAATGTGTTAGAAATTCCGTCTTGTGACTCTGAATAAGGCAGTTTGGCGACAGAAGCCAAAGAAGCGATCGCTCCCTTACTATCTCGTCCGTGCATCGGATTGGCTCCGGGTGCAAACGGCGCGCCTGCTTTTCGACCATCGGGTGTGTTTCCGGTTTTCTTGCCGTAAACGACATTCGACGTAATCGTTAACACCGATTGGGTCGGAACAGCATCCCGGTAAGTTTTATGTTTCCGAAGTTCGCTCATAAATTCTGTTACCAGACTGACCGCAATCTGATCGACTCGATCGTCATTGTTGCCATACTTCGGAAAATCACCTTCAATTTCATAATCAACGGCAAGTCCGGCATTGTTGCGTAGAACTTTGACTTTTGCATATTTGATGGCAGAAAGCGCATCGGTCGCAACAGAGAGTCCGGCAATTCCGCATGCCATGGTTCGGAGAATGTCTCTGTCATGTAATGCCATTTCTAGGCGTTCATAACAGTACTTGTCGTGCATGTAGTGAATCACATTCAAAGTATTGATGTAAGCTTTGGCTAACCAAGCCATCATTGCCTTGAATTTACTCAGCACTTCTTCATACTCTAGGAAGTCCGACGTGATTGGTTCAGCAGCAGGAGCAATTTGCTCACCCGATTTTTCATCTTTTCCGCCATTGATCGCATAGAGCAAACATTTAGCAAGATTGACTCTAGCTCCGAAAAACTGCATTTGCTTGCCGACGCGCATTGCCGAGACACAACACGCGATCGCGTAGTCATCTCCCCAATACGGGCGCATCACATCATCGTTCTCGTACTGAATTGCGCTTGTTGCGATCGAGGTTTTAGTACAAAATTCCTTAAACGCTCTCGGCAATTGTTCTGACCAGAGTACGGTGAGATTCGGTTCGGGTGCAGCACCTAAATTCTCAAGGGTGTGTAAAAATCGGAAGCTGGTCTTAGTAACCAAGGGACGACCATCTTCGCCCATGCCGCCGATACTTTCAGTCACCCAAGTGGGATCGCCTGAGAACAGGTCGTTATAGTCTGGAGTCCGCAGGAAACGCACCATGCGGAGCTTCATGACAAAGTGATCGATCAGTTCTTGCAGCTCTGATTCCGTGACCCGTCCTTGAGCCAGATCCCGTTCGCAATAAATGTCCAGGAAGGTCGAAATTCGCCCGATCGACATCGCTGCCCCATTTTGCTCTTTCACGGCTGCCAGATAGCCAAAATAAAGCCACTGAATCGCCTCTTGAGCAGTTTGTGCAGGTTGGCTAATGTCGAAGCCGTAAGCGGCTGCCATTTCTTTGAGTTCAAACAGAGCGCGGATTTGCTCGGAAAGTTCTTCACGGGTGCGGATCACCGTTTCATCAATCGAATCAACTTCGAGCGATTTGAGTTGAGCTTTTTTGTCGTCAATTAAGCGATCGACTCCATATAAAGCAACTCGCCGATAGTCTCCAATGATGCGACCTCGACCATAGGCATCCGGCAAGCCTGTAATGATGCCAGAATGCCGCGCTAAGCGCATTTCTTGAGTGTAAGCGTCAAACACGCCATCATTATGAGTCTTACGGAAATGAAAGATCGCTTCGGTGTTGGGATCAAGCTCGTAGCCATAAGCTTTGAGCGCAGCTTTCACAACTCGAATTCCACCAAAGGGCATGATTGCCCGCTTTAGAGGGTGATCTGTTTGTAAACCGACGATCTTTTCTAAATCGCGATCGACATATCCGGGAACATGAGATGTAATCGACGAAACCGTTGCTGTATCTACGTCTAAAATGCCTTTCTCACGCTCTAGCTTCATCAAATCTTTGACTTGATTCCAAATCTTTTGTGTTGTTTCAGTTGCACCTGCTAGAAACGAATCATCTCCGGTGTAAGGTGTGTAATTGGTTTGGATGAAATTGCGAACATCAATTTCTTGCATCCAATTGCCTGATTGAAAATCTTGCCATTGTTTCACCATATCTATCTCACCTCTGGTGAAGGATTTTGGAAAAGAAGGAATGCTCTGAAGCATTGCTATCAACTCTTTTCTCTCGCACTCTGAGTATATTACAATTCACAAAGTTAATCGCAACTGAAATGTTAAATAAATCGCTAACCATGATAGAAACATAACAAAAATCGATTCGGAATAAATTCTCAAATAAAAACAGCATTCGTTTAGATTTTGGAATGCTGTAAATGACACCATCTTTCTTGAATTTAAACCAATTGAATGCTTTAAACATCCCGAATCGTCAGATATAGAGACATCGTGCCACTGTTTCTAGCCCATTGAAATACGGCATCAAATCATCGCTATTTTTTGACTAATCCCAATCACCAAATCACATATAGGTCGGCAAATTATTTCCCAGTCCTCGTCAGATCGAACGCACAAAGACTGCCAGACTCGACAGTCCCCGATTGAGCAAAACTCAACACCCTCATCCTAGTCTGTTGAAATCGATTTACAAGGTGATTACAGCCAATACCGCATAGTAACTGAAAGTAAAAGATTCGCTCTCCAGCGGCGGTTTGTACAACTGTAAAGAAAGTCTTAAGTTTTTAGGATGAATAGTACAGTGTATTCAACTGTGATGTTTAAGATAGAGACGGATTGCACCAGGTTGAATTTGATGGATAACGCTAAGTTGAATTTGATAGATAACGCTAAAGATTGCCTTGAAGTCACATGTCCGATTCAATTCGTCGTCGATCTCCTGGGGAATAAGTGGTCAATTTTAGTGCTGCGAGAGCTATTTACAGGCAACCGTCGAACGCATGAACTGTTAGCGGCGATGCCAGGAATTAGTACTAAGACTCTGATGGTTCGACTACGAGAACTGGAAGAATATGGGTTAATCGATCGTCAAGTCTTCGCAGAGGTTCCGCCTCATGTTGAATATTCTCTGACGGCCAAGGGTCGTCAAATTCAGCCGGTGATGATCGCCCTGCATCAAGTGGGCACTCAGTGGTTAGAACAAACACCTTGCTCTTGTCCGTTGGAGCAATTTAATCCGGTAGAAAATGCTTGTCCCTCTTCCTAAAAATACTTGCTCCTTGTCCTAGCGCGAGGCTGTGAGTACCAAATGATCGGGCTGAGTACAGGTTTAATAACTCTAATGGGAGTGGGTTAAACCTACTCATTTTGAGGCGCATGATATAAAGTGATATCCACGACTGACGGCATCATCATGCTATCGGAACCCCTTTTGGTGCAGGAATTTATCCATTTGATGAGGCGTACCTATCCTCAACCGAGCAAGGTGTTGCGTCATTGCTACATTAAGCTAGTCACCGTTCATTGGGGACAGCCTCCAAGCCGATTAGACTACTTTGCAATTTATTGTCCGAATACTTTGTTTGAGACTGTTTCTGAACAGAAGGAAGCATTTGGGCATATCTCTCGCTACATGGGACTTGCAGATCCAGTTTGCATCAATGCGAATCGGTTACTCCGCGATCCGATGTCGAAATTGAAAAAAGAAGCGCCTCGATTCTGGTTGGAATTGCACTGGTTACTTCCTGCCCAACTCCCTGAAACCTCATGAAAACTGGCATTTTTTGCACTTACGAGAACTATCATCAGAATGCACAACGCGCGATCGCGGATCAAGTCGTGATCGTTCAACATGCGGAACAATTAGGGTTTGAGGAAGCTTGGGTGACAGAACATCATTTTGATGAATTCCATGTCAGTCCATCAATTTTACCGTTGCTCGCTCATTTAGCTGCGGTTACAAGTCGAATTCACTTAGGGTCTGCTGCGGTTTTACTCGCATTCCATCATCCGATTCAAATCGCAGAAGATATCGCAACCTTAGATAACTTATGCCAGGGACGATTTGCTTTTGGAATTGCAAAAGGCGGCCCATTTCCAGAGCAGAACAAGCATTTTGCGACTCCGATGTCAGAAGCAAGGGCTAAAACGTTGGAATCGATGGAGCTAGTTTGGAAGTTGCTATATGAGTCAGAGGTGTCGTTTCAAGGGCAGTTTTATCAATGCGATCGCGTTACTATCTATCCGAAACCCGTTCAACAACCGATGCCTGTCTGGATCGCCAGTGGCGATGATGATGCGATCGCGTTTGCAGCGAAACATAATTTTGGATTGATGGGAGGCGCGCCATTCTCGATCCAAAAGTTAAAAACAACACTTGCGAAGTATCGTCAACTCAATGCCAGTGGCTCTGAGAAATTGATGCTAGCTCGATTCTTTTATGTCGCACGAACAGATGAAGAAGCAATCAGCGAAGCTCTGCCGTTTATAGATAAATTTAGTAGCCGAATGCAAGGATTAGCAACTCAGATTCAGAAGAGCGGAAATGCTCAGAACTTTACTCAGTTGAGCCAACAATCGAATCCATTTGATGCTGATTTTCTGATTCAAAATTCGATCATTGGTAGCGTGAAAACCTGCCAGGATAAGGTGAGACAACTTCAGGAGGAGTTGAATGTCGATACGATCGCGCTTCAGCCTGTCGCACTCAATTTAGTCAAGAATCAGGAGAGTCTGACGCGATATTGGCAGGAAGTCCGCGGTTAAATTCGCTGATTCTACTTGCTCAAACGCTTTTAACCTAGCCGCCCCCAACGTCGTGAGAGCGCATCATAAACAATCGCAACGGGTCAAGATGCACGAACCAAGGCAACGGCTGATCCTTCACCATCACCCATCGCTCCTTAAAGACTTCTGCCTGCACATGATAGTCCATAGGATGCAGGGGCGGGCTGTTTAACTTGAGATAAATCGTTGTTCGATGCGGCGTTTCCCGTGTTTTTGTTACCCAGCAAGGAAACGTATTCATCTGATTCGCGTCATCTGAAAACGTCAAATGATGGGCACGAATGCCTACACAAGCAAAGTCATCTGGAATCGGCTCCACCACATCTAATTGGCATCCCCACTCACGCGCTTCAATCCGAGTCGCGCTAATCTGATGCGCCTGAGAAAAGTTCTTACATCCTGTAATTTGTGCCACTGTGTAAGTTTCTGGTCGATCGAAGATTGCCTCTTTGCGATCGTACGCCATTTGCTTTCCATCTGAGACGACTAAAATCTTCTGGCAGATTCCATACACTTCTTCTAAGTTATGCGTCACAAATAATGTCGTACCCGAATAGGTTGCTAATGCTTCTGCTAGCTGCTCTTGTAAATGACTTCGCAGATAAGTATCTAATGCCGAAAAAGGCTCATCTAAAATCAAGATTTCTGGCTCGATTGCTAATGCTCGCGCTAATGCAACTCGTTGCTGTTGTCCTCCAGAAATTTGCTGCGGATAGCGATCCTCAAGCCCTTGTAAATGGAGTTTCTCCATCTGTTCTGCTAATCTCGATCGCTGGTCTGTTCGTTTCAAATGCTGCAATCCATAAACAATGTTCTGCGCTACGGTTAAATGGGGAAATAAAGCATAGTTCTGAAACACAAATCCGACTCGGCGATCGCGAATCGGAACATTAATCCCCCGCTTAGAATCAAATAACACGCGATCGTTCAAGACAATTCGCCCTTGATCGGGTGTTTCGATTCCCGCAATACAGCGCAGCGTCATGCTTTTACCAGAGCCAGAACCCCCCAAAATTCCCAGTGTGTTCTGGTCTAGATCAAAAGCAATCTTAAGCGGATAGCTCGTTAGTTGTTTTTGGATGTTTACGAACAACGGCATAGCGAGATCTCCGGTTTGAATGTTCTAATCGACGTGCCCAGAGCAGCAAGAAAAATGTCCACAAGGTCATCACTGCAACCATTTGATGTGCGCGATCGTATTCTTGATTTTGCACCGCATCATAAATCGCTAAAGGTAACGTTTGCGTCCGTCCTGGGATACTTGCTGCAACCATTAAGGTGGCTCCAAATTCTCCCATTGCTCTTGCTACCGATAAGATAAAGCCTGCTAGAATTCCAGGTTTCGCCATCGGTAGGGTCACACGCCATAAGACTTCTAATTCCGAAGATCCCAAAGTTCGAGCAACGGCTTCAAGCTCAGGATGAATCGATGCGATCGCCGATCGAGACGATTCAATCATCAACGGCAACGCAACGATTGCAGATGCGATCGCGGCAGCCTGCCAAGTAAATAGAATATCAATCCCGAACCATTCATAAAGTGGACTACCTCGACCGAATGCCATGAGTAGATAAAACCCGACAACACTCGGAGGGAGAACTAACGGCAAATTGAGAATTGTCGAAACAATCGTTTCACCTGGAAATCGAACTCGTGCAAGAACGATCGCCGCACCTAATCCAACCATTAAAATTAGGAGAGTTGCGACGATCGTGACTTGAATTGATAAGAGATAAGGGGAGAGGTTCATTCTGCTGCGATTTTTTCACCGGGTAGAACGAAGCCATATTTTTGCATGGTTGGTCTTCCTTTTTGACTATCAATGAATTTTGCAAACTCTTGCCCTAGTCCTGGATGTTGAGCACGTTTGGGCACTGCCATCATTTGGTCAAGTGGTTTGTGCAACTCTTCAGGAATCAGTTGCCATTTTCCGGATTTATGCACACTCAAAGAAAGAGCAACGAGTGCAACATCAACATTGCCCGTTTCAGCATATTGCTGTGCTTGACGAATATTTTCTGCTAATACTAATTTCGGTTGAATTTCTTGCCAAATCCCAATTGATTCTAATGCTTGCTGAGCAGCAATTCCGTAAGGTGCGTGGTTCGGATTGGCGATCGCAATACGTTGAATTTCAGGACGCGTCAGATCTTTTAAATCTTTGAGTGCTAATTCCCGATTTGGCTTCGTCCAGATGACAAGCCGACCTCGACCATACAGTAATTTTGTCTCTGACTGAATTAATCCTTTTTGGTCTAATGCTTCAATGAATGATTTATTGGCTGCTGCGAATAAATCGGGTGAAGCTCCTCGCTCAATTTGTTGAGCAAGTTGCCCGGTCGATCCAAAGTTCAAGGCAACTTTATTTCCGGTCTCCTGTTCCCACTGCGTTGCCAAGTCTTGAAAGGCATATTTCAGATCTGCTGCTGCTGAAACAGTAATAGTGGTCGGAGTTTGTACAGCAGGCTTGGATTGGCAACCTACTACAATCGTGCAGGACAGCAGAAGTAGCGATGCAAAAGCAAAGAATCGTCTTCTATTCATGGCGAAGTCATAGAACATGTTTAAAGAGTATCTTTGATTGATCACTGAATTTCAATGATTCTTTAACTCTTGAACCTCAATTCGTTGACTAGAAAATATAGAGCAAAATTTTTCTCGAAAAATCAGCTCAATCTACAATCCACTTAATCTAGGTAGGCTGAAAGACTTTCAATTCCCTATCCCATGCTGAAGGATCTATGAGACAGTTCAAAAGATTAAAACTAGCTAAAGAATCATTGAAGCGATAAAGGATCAATCAACTCTAATCAATCGCAACCATTACATCTGAAGATTTAACCACAGCATACACTGCTTTTCCAATGTCTAAAGCTAAGCCCTCGGCTGAGGATTTCGTAATCACTGAAACGACTTCAACTCCGGGTGCAATCTCAATTACAATCTCTGTATTGATTGCTCCTGGAACTACCTGTTTAACTGTTCCTTTTAGGGAATTACGAGCACTGATCTGCATAAACTCACTCCTACTAGAAAGATAATGAATTCAGAGCTTAGCTGAGTACAATTGGGCAAGCTGATGCGGTTGATACAATTAATTCAGAGATTCGTGGGTGTAGCAGTTCTTCGGACAAACCCGCGAACAAGCTTCGCAACCAATACATTTATCGCGATTCGCGATCGTCATTACCTTACGTTCGATCTCTTCATCGTCTTCATCCTCGACCCATTCTCCCTCGTCATTCAGAGCTTTGAGTGCTAGGACATCACGACCACAAGCTTTAAAACATCGACCACAGCCAATACATTTTGTCTGATTGATGGATTGTACAAACTGCGGTATCCAAGCCGTTCCACCAAACGTCACATTCGTTAAAGTTGCCACTGTGTTCTCCTCGTAAGCTAGATTATCGATTGAGCCGAACATAAATTGCTTCTTGAAGCGGATCGCTGAGTGCGACTTGATCCGCTCCAACTCTCAGAAGAAATCGAGGTGATCGCTGTTCAACGGTCACTCTTGTTCCCAAAGTGATGTTCATCGATCGTAATTTCTGAGCTACAAAATCGCCTCTTGAACTATCAATTCGACTCACAACTCCTTGTTCTTGAGGCTTTAGAAGCTTGAGTGAGGAACCTTCGATCGTAAATCCTGTCATTCTTCTGTCCTCTACTAAACTAGGTAAGCTTCTTGATGAGTACGAATCGTGCAATCAGTGCGAGGATAAGTTACACAGAGCAAGACAAACCCTTTAGCAACTTGTTCCTCATCGAGGAAGGTTTGATCGTCTTGGTTAATTTCTCCTTCGACAACTTTGCCAACACAGCTTGAACATGCTCCGGAATGGCAAGAGAACGGCAAGTCAAGTTCTGCATCTTCCGCAGCTTCTAAAACTGTCGTATCTTCATCGACAGGAAGTGTGATGTCGAGGTTGCGCTTTTTGTTGATCAGTCGAACTTGGTAAGTAGCCATAATTTGAACCTCTGAGAGAGTAGTACTTCGATTGTTTTTTAGATCTCGCCGAATTGCTCTCGCGATATCGGGAGATCGAGTGAGTTAACTACAAGGAACCGCTGCCGGAGTGCAATCTCCTGCTTGGAAAGATTGTCCACACCCGCAAGTATCTGTCGCATTCGGATTACTAAACTTAAATCCGCTATCCATCAAACCTTCTACAAAATCAACCACGACTCCATTAATCAAAGCAGCAGCCTGTGGATCGATATAGATTTTGACTCGCCCTTGCTGCTCAATCACATCATCGGGTTTCGGCTCATTCGCAATGTCCAGCGTGTACTGATAGCCACTACAGCCCCCATCTGATACCCCAACTCGAATGCCTTTTGTATCCGAAGGATTTGCTGTACCTTGCAAGAATGCACGTAGGCGAAGTTCTGCTCTTTCCGTCAAAGTAACCGTCATGAATATTCTCCTCATTGTTCTAAATCGGTCTAGACAAGTTGAAAATGCGATCGCACATCTAAATCTCGAAGTTGTGACTCCAACGATCGGCTAACGTGCTGCCGCCAAGGTGCATGATTGCCACAGACAGGGCAATGCGGATCGCGATAAATCCGACGCTTCGCAAACTCTAATCGTCCTAAATTCATCGTCAACAGTTCAGATACCAAAGGCTTCTCGAACCCCGTTATCAGCTTGATCGCTTCTAATGCTGCTAAACAAGCTAACGTCCCAGAGACTGCACCCACGACCGCAAAGCCGCGCCGATCCCACTCTGGCTTTTCTGGAAACAAACAGGTAAGACAGCCTGTTTGCCCCGGCAAAATGGTTGTCAAATAAGCTTCCATGCCATCCATCGCCGCTTCTACCATCGGCTTCCGGTATCTCACACAAGCTTCGTTTAACAAGTCCCGTTCTGCAAAATTGTGAGCGCAATCCAGGGTGATATCCGTCGATCGAACTAAGTGATCCACATTGTCCGGAGTAATATAGTCGAACACTGCTTCGACTTCGACATCGGGATTGATTTTCTCCAAAGTTTCTTTTGCTTTGAACACTCGCGGTTGTCCCACAGTGTCATGCGTCATGAGAACTTGGCGATTCATATCATCGAGTCGCAACTCACCCCCACGAACTAAAATGAGTTTTCCAATGCCTGCAACTGCTAGGTACAGAGCTGCTGTACCTCCCAGTCCGCCGACTCCAGTGACTAATGCTGTAAATGATTTCAGTCGTCGCTGTGCATCTTCATCAAAGCCGGGAAGCATCATCTGACGGCGATAGCGTTCTAGTTCTGTAGGGGTTAGGTCTAACACGATCAGTTACCTTCAGATTCAAAAAGGACAGGGCAAGGGTTAGGGAGGATCAAATCTATTGGGCTAGAGAAGTAAGTAGATGGGCGTGATTCAATATCAGTTCGGCGAGTCCTCTCGCTTCGTTGCTCACCCGCCCCGGAATGAATTCGGGGCTAACCGTGCGCAGTCCACTGAACCGGACTAACAGCCAATCTCAACGTCTTCTACTGAACTGAACTAACAGCTAATCTCAACGTCTTCTTCAGTGGGTTTCAACCCACTTCGCACAGTTAGCCCGAACTTCCAGTTCAGGGCGAGACACAAACGCAGCAACTATCTTCAAGTGAATTGCACCGATCTACTTATGATCCCTCTGAATGCATCTGGATTAGAAAGGCAGAGAGATCACACTCAGCAAAGCTTCAATCTGCTGAAAGCTCCGACAACATGACAACGCCTTTCGGTTTTTCATTGAAAACCTTGAACAGTTTCGTTTCCAAGGGTGAAGTTGTCAGGAACGTTTCATAAGCTTGAATCAAAGCATCTCGATACTGTGCCAAACGCTCTGCATCATCAATCTCTGGGAAATTTGCATCAATTTCTGCCATAAACTGCGAGAGCTTTTTCAGAATGTGTAACCGATTCACATTTACAACCTTGGCATCATAAGGTAGCTGAAAAAACTCAAAATATGCCTCAGCATCAGTAATGTGCTTAAACTCAGCCAGCGTTAACGTCGTCATTTTGCTTGCTCCTGTTGCTTTAACTGTTGCTTGAGATCATGGATTTCTCGAAAAATCTCATAAGTTGAAGTTGCGACTTCGATTAAGGTTTCATAATCAGTTGGCAACCCTTCAGCGAGATCGTGCAAGTCCATTTTCATTTGACCTGCTTTGCTATTGAGGCGTTTGATTTGCGTCTTGAGTTCTTCAACGCTGGTCGTCGTTGGCATCGCTCTATCCTTTCGCTGCATCAGGGAATTTTTGAATTGCGTTCACGCCATTCTGGACAATCTTTTCGCCTTCTAGGGCAGTCTTTTCGAGCGTGTCAAATCCAAATCGTTGAGCATCCCGCAAGGTTCTAGCAACGACAAGCAACCGACCACAGAAAACTAATGCCCAGCCAAAGCCTTCATGACTTAGATCAATCACAACTTGGCAAAGCTGCCCCGTTTCTTCTTCCACACGAGTTGCGATCGCGCGATAGAACGCTAAAATTCTTCCTTTCGTAATCGGGTCAACCTCGCCATCGACCGAGATCTCACGCTTTTGTGCCTTGGTGACCACATAGGGCTTCAGGAGCAACTCATCACTCCAAGCGCGATAAGTTCCATACGAATCATTGGCGCGGATTTGATTGACGATCGCTTTCAAAAATGGACTACTTGCGACTTCAAATGTCGATTCAACTTCTGTAACGCTCATACAATTGCTTCCTCTGCTTCAAGTTCTTCAAATGATTGTGATTTTTGCTGGAGTGCTTTGCGTAACCACGGTGGTGGATTGCCTTTCAACGTTTGCACCAACCGGGTCAGCACATCGTTAATTTCTTCTTCTTCTGACTTTGCTTTGACAGGGGTAATGCGCTTCTTAATCAGTCGGGCTGCCGCACTGCCACCAATCGATGAAACATAAACGATCGTGCAATCTGCTAGGGCTTCTACTTTGGGAGCAAGTTTGTCTTCATTACCGTCTTCTTTGAGGTCACCCCCAAATCTCAACGTCTCAACAAACTCATATCCATCTGCCGAAATCTCATACACATCAATCTTACTGGCTGAGCCAAAATGAGCATTGATGTGAACTTGATCTTGGGTTGTAAAAGCAATCTTCATGATGATCACTCCTAAAATTTACTAAAGCTACTACGCGCCAGCAGCATGTGCTTCTTCTACTTCTAAAAGCAAGTTTCCAATGTTGAACAATAGCTGCGTTGTGCCTTGATAGCCAACTTTGCTAAACTGCCCATTCCCTAAGCGATCGAAGATCGGAAATCCTTGTCGATACAATGGAATTCCTAACCGCTTCGACACCGCTTTTCCATGCGAATTGGTGATGAGCAAATCTGCCCCAACGGCTAACTGCTCAAAATCTTCTAAGTCGCCAATCGTGACTGAATCGATTGCCAGCTGTTCTAACAAGGGCGATTTTGTCGTCGTGACAGCCGCTTGAATTTCACAGCCCATTGACTCTAAGAACTGTGCTGTAGACCAGAGCAAATCAGGCTCTAATGCGATCGCGACTTTTTTCCGCCCAAAGTAGAAGTGCGTATCTAACATCGCATCCTGTAATTGCCGACGCTGATGAGAGAACTTCGCAGGCACTTCAGCCCCGCTCAAATCTGCTAAGCATTGAATAAATTCATCGACGACACCTAATCCAGTTAAGCGATCGAACACTTCAAACGGAATGTCAAATCGCTCTTGCAGAATTTCCGCGGCTTTCGTCATACTGTCTCCGACTGCCAAAGTAAAGACAGAACTGCCCATTTCGCGCAATTCGGCAAGCGTCGTGCCACCGCCAGTTACAGCGCCATAAGAGTCGTCTAAATGTCCATCCAAAGACGCAGAGAGATCAGGAACCACGATCGGAGTCAGCCCAAATGCTGTGATCATATCTTTGATTTCTTGCACATCACCTGGAGTAAAGGCAGAACTCACTAAGAGATTCACTTGATCTGATCGCACTTCTCCCGGTTGCGGAAGTTCAGTCACAATGCTTTCTACTGCTGCCGCATATCCGTCTTGTAATGCACCTTTATAGTCAGGAGTCGAGGTGAATACGATCGGCAAATCAAACAGCTCTGGATGACGCTTGCGAATGTTTTTCAGAATCCCATCCATATCATCCCCGCGAGTCTCGGTCAGCCCAGTGGTACAGAGTCCAATGATGCTCGGCTTAGATTTCTCAACTAAAGTCAAAATTGCTTGTTCAACATTGTCTTCACCACCCAGAACCGTACTCACTTCAGTCATTGCTGTCGTTGAGAGCGGGATTGCTTCCCGGTAGTGACGAACGAGCATCACTTTTGCAAATGCTGTACAGCCTTGAGAGCCATGAAATAGCGGCATTACACCTTTCAGCCCCAAATAAGCTAGCGCGGCTCCAAGCGGCTGACTTTGCTTTAATGGATTTACCGCTACAGATTTTTTAGGAGTCGTGATTACAGCCATTACAAAACCTCCAATCGTTGAGTTTCCCAGGGAGCAGGTTGACGGACTTGTTGCCAAACAGGACTATGCAGAGCTTCGTCAATTTCTCTCGCCATCTCGATCATGCCGACATAGCCTGCATAAGGATGATGACGCTCTTGGTTGATATCTAAAAAAGGAATTCGAGCTTTCAAAGCGGTGTACTGATTTCGTCCGCCTGCAATCAGCATGTCTGCTTTTGTCTGAGCAATCACTCGGAGTAATTCCTGAGCATTGCCTTTTTCTAGCATGATGCCGTCTTTGCCTAGCAATTCCTTAATTTTAGATTTATCTTCTTCAGTACTTTTCTTCGTACTGGTTGCCATCACTTCCATGCCTAAATCTTTTGCTGCGGAAATGATTGACCAACTTTTCACGCCACCTGTGTAAAGCACAACTCGCTTACCTTTGAGGCGTGCTCGATAAGGTGCTAGAGCTTCATCTAATTTCGCAGTTTCATCAGCGATTAGTAATTCGACTCGCTCTTGAAGGTTCGCATCTCCGATCTTGGCTGCAATGTTGCGTAAGCATCGATTCATATCAGCAATACCGTAGAAAGATTCTTCAATGTAAGGAATGCCATAGCGTTCCTCCATCTTTCTCCCCATATTGATCAATGCTTTTGAGCAGATCATGACATTGAGCTTGGCTCGATGTGCGTAGGTAATTTCTTTATACCGGGCATCTCCGGTAATCTTAGCAAGCACTCGAATTCCAAGCTTTTCAAAGAGTGGAAGCACGCCCCACATCTCACCTGCAATGTTATACTCACCGATTAAGTTAATGTCGTAAGGCGTAGTATATTCTGGCTCACCTGTACCAACAACATAGTCAAGCAGAGATTCACCACCGATCCGATTGCCTAAGTTCTTACTGCCAACAAATCCAGGTGAATTGACAGGCACAACTGGAACGCCGAACTTTTCAGCCGCTTTCTGACACACTGCATCTAGGTCATCTCCGATCAGTGCAGTCACACAAGTCGAATAGACGAAGACGGCAGCAGGTTGGTAGCGTTGTTGAACTTCAGCGATCGCTTTATACAGCCGTTTCTCTCCTCCAAAAATGACATCATTTTCAGTAATATCAGTGGTAAAGCCCATCTTGTAGAGCGTCTCTCCTGAAGAAAGACTGCCTCGACTGCCCCAAGAATTGCCCGCACAGGCAATCGGGCCATGAACCAGATGGGCAACATCTGCGATCGGAACGAGAGCAATCATGGCTCCATCAAAAGCACATCCTCCCTGAGCGGCTCCGGGCTGAGCGACTTGAGTGCATGACTTATTCTTTTTTTGGTCTTTTTTGTGGTTGTGTTCACAACCCGTTTCACTCAATAGTTCGTTGATCTTGCCTTGGGTCATTCTCATGGCTCAAGCCCTTGTAATTTAGTGAGGTGGTTCAACTAGCAGAGATACTGTTAGCAAAGATACTGTGCAACATCTTCTTCGCAAATATCCGTTAAGTAGCTCAGTGCTCGGAAGCGAAGTAAAACGACTTCGTTATAAAGAGGATTGAGCTTACAAAGCGCTGGAATGTGAAAAGTTCGCCCGAATAGAGTCACATCACGCTCGAAAGGACAAGCACAGGGAACCACCTTACAGATAAGATGTGCAACTCTGTAACTGCGAATCGTGAAGTTATTGATCAAGCGGCGCAAAGGTAGGAGGAGGTCAGGCAGACCTTTTGGGCTTTGAGGAGACGGGTGTGTTGCAGTCATAGGACAACGTCATGGTGAGGTGATTAGGAATAGGTTTTTTCGTCAGTTTGAAGATTCGCCCCCTAAACTCCCAAACCTTCGAGAATTTAGGGGTTGCCAAAGCCATAAGACCTATCGAGTGAACGCAAATGTCAAGCTATCTTCAGCTAAGAAGTGAGCTAAATGAAACGCTCGATCCTCTGTAGCAAGCAACATCTGCTCATACAGATATCGAGTTGCGCGATCGCCAACACTTTCAGCCTGAGCCGCCTGACGGCGCAGAACATTGATAATTGCCTGCTCTGCCTGCAAGTCGTTGCTGACCATCTGCCGAGCCGAGAAGATTCCATCCGGCTCAGGAGTAAAGCAGCACAGTTCGGCTAATTTAGAGAACGTTGCGGCAGGAGTTCCGCCGAGTCCATTCAGCCGCTCGCCAATCTGATGCACATATCCCGCAGCAGCATCGTAACCTTCATTGAAAAACTCGTGTAATGAGTAGAATTCAGCACCTTCTACAACAAAATGGTGCTTCTGATATTGCAGATAAAGTGCCTGAAAACTTGCTAATGCAATATTCAAACCTTCACAGATTGGAACGGTTACATCCTGCCCAAAACCAACTGGATTCTCTGCGACTTGACCAAAGGACTGAACGAGCGTTGCTGTCATTGTTTTACTCCCTTACTTATAAGGTGGACTTGATGGTTGAAATCTCGTTTCATCTAAACTCGTCTTACACACTTTCCATCCAGCATCGCTCTAACCATCCGAGCAATTCACTCCGGGATGCGGCAAATTGCTGAACTGTACTCCGAACTAAAAAAGCAGCGATCGCATCATCTACTTCGACCCAAAGTGAGCCATCCTCTGGACACCAAGCAGGTATCCTTAATTCTTGTAAGCGATGATAGATTCGCCAGCGATCGGTTCGGGAAATGTTGACGACCTGAGCAGCCGTGATGCTAGGACTTCGAGTGTGCTGAAACATAGATTTGAAGGGTTAGGAATTGGTGAGGGTAGGGCGGAGCGATTGCAGTTGCTCCTCAAGCTGTTCGATGCGATCGTATAAATTCCGAATGACAACTGCTTGTGCATCAGGCAATTGATGATGTTCAAGCGGCTGAAAGGTCTTATTACAGCCCCGACAGATATTCCGACCAGGAATGCCCACAACGGTACAGGCTGAAGGAACATCTCGAAGGACAATCGAGCCTGCCCCAACTCGCACATGATCACCGACTGTAATGTTCCCGAGTACTTTCGCACCCGCCCCAACGACAACATGCTGCCCGAGAGTCGGATGACGCTTTCCAGTCTCTTTCCCAGTTCCGCCGAGCGTGACTCCTTGATAGATCAAAGTATAGTCACCCACGATCGCAGTTTCGCCGATCACCACTCCCATGCCATGATCAATAAAGACTGCTTGACCGATCGTTGCACCGGGATGAATTTCGATTCCGGTCAGAAAACGAGTCAGAAAAGAAATAAAGCGCGGAAAGAATGGAACACCACAACGATGAAGCCAGTGAGCTAAACGGTGAGAGGCGAGAGCGTGTAAGCCTGGGTAGCACACCAAGACTTCTAACCAGTGACGCGCCGCAGGATCACGTTCAAAGATGATTTGAAAGTCAGCCTGGAGCGTTTGCAAGCCGTTCCTGAGAAAAGAGGGAAAGGGATTAAAAGAGCGTTTGGGGAGAACTAAGGGCTGGAGCATCGCTTCTCAAGAGGGAATTAAAGCTATGTGTGCCTGGTCTGCTTTGCTTATAACAGGCAGGCAAAATGCTGATTCGGAGATCGCTCTGAATAGGATTTATTGAACTTATTAGCAATGTACTCAGCTTGCAAAGTCTGATGTACAAGCAATTTGAAATTTCTTTAGGGTGAAGGGACTAGCTTTTTTCAGGGCTAGCTCTAGTATTTATGGGAATAAGGATGAGTATTTCTACACTCAATTTGTCTAAGCTTCTATTCCTTACCTAGCAAGCTATTCAGCTTATTTCTAGTTCAAATTCTGCCACAAATTTGCCTGTACTCAACTGTACTCAAGCTGAGGAAGTTTGAGGCAAAACGAGATTTTCTGTATCTGTGGTTACGGTTTGAATTCTATTCTGATAGTTTTGAAAAAGCAAGTGTTCGATCGCAAATTGCTAGAGGTCATTTGCAATCCTTGAAGAACTGGATCAGTCATTCTCCAGCAATAGAAACGAAAACTGCTTAACAGTATTGCGGTTCGCAATTATTGCTATGCGCAACTGATATTTTTCACTATATATAGAACATTAAAAAATTATTAAGTCGATCGCTGAATTCAAAAAAGTGATATTTTAGATACAGATTTGAATTTCGGAATTGTCTGGAGTAACCACACTTCGGTTACTCCAGTTTCTAACCCCGCCTAAAGTGACTGAAAACTCAAGAGTTGAGTACAGGTTAATTCATCAAAAAACCAACTCAAAAATCCTTGAAACCTAATTAATTCAAGGATTCAACTAGAGTACAGAAAAACCCAACCCCCGCCCCTTTAATACTCAATCCCTCTGTTAAAAATACTCGCACCCTGCACCCCAAAATAATTTTTTCTCCTCTACAAATCGGGGTTTCAGCAGTTGAGTACATCTCTAATTATTTCAATAAATCCTATCAGCGCTCAGCCAAACGATGCAGAAAAACCTGGCTGCTATAACTTCCACAACACCAATCACTGAAGCTTCTACCTGGAACTGAGATTTATACCGTTCCTAACTTGAAGCAGACGTGTGTGGAGCAAAGTGATAACACCATGTCCCCGTCCAACCATGAAGTCGCTTTTGTCTGGATTGCTCACTAAAACAGCTCCCTTAACTTAACTAGGGTTTATTACTTGTTTAGACAAGTCTTGCAATCTCAACAGAAGCGACTTTCATTCCTTAGACTGTGACTGTGTAAACTCCTCCACAGGTGGCGATGTCCACTGACTATTCCGAAATTCAATGACACCACCACCCTCGGCATTGCTTACAACACCCGTTACCGATCTGACCATTAATAAGTCTACCGATCCGAATAACCCCCAGCCCAAATCATCCGATAGTAGCTGTGGTTGCAGCAGTAACCCAAATGCTACCCCCACAATGGATGACCGCCTGAGAGAACGAATCGAAAAGCACCCCTGCTATAGCGAAGAAGCCCATCATCACTATGCTCGGATGCACGTTGCTGTAGCGCCCGCTTGTAACATTCAATGTAACTACTGCAATCGTAAATACGACTGCGCGAATGAAAGCCGACCCGGTGTGGTGAGTGAATTGCTCACACCAGAAGAAGCAGCACACAAAGTGCTGGTGATTGCTGGTAAGATTCCGCAAATGACGGTCTTAGGAATCGCTGGCCCTGGCGATCCATTGGCTAATCCAGACAAGACATTCCGCACCTTTGATCTGATTGCAGACAAAGCTCCTGACATTAAATTATGCTTGTCTACTAATGGATTGATGTTGCCAGATCATGTCGATCGCATTAAAGCCCTCAATGTTGATCACGTGACGATCACGATTAACATGGTTGATCCTGAGATCGGCACGAAAATCTATCCTTGGGTTCACTATCGCCGCAGACGCTACAAAGGTTTAGAAGCTGCTCGTATCCTGCATGAGCGGCAAATGGAAGGCTTACAAGCACTGAGAGAGGCGGACATTCTCTGCAAAGTCAACTCGGTTATGATTCCTGGAATCAACGACAAACACTTAGTTGAAGTTGACCAAGTGATCCGCCAAAATGGAGCCTTCTTACACAACATCATGCCTCTGATTTCAGCTCCAGAGCATGGCACACACTTTGGTTTAACAGGTCAACGTGGACCGAATCCTAAAGAGCTAAAAGCCCTGCAAGATGAATGTGCAGATAGCAACATGAAAATGATGCGTCACTGCCGTCAATGTCGTGCAGATGCAGTCGGCTTACTCGGTGAAGATCGATCGCAGGAATTCACCAAAGATAAGTTCATGGAAATGGAATCTGAGTATGACTTAGAGACCCGGCAGGAAGTCCATGCAGGCATTGCTCAGTTCAAAGAAGAGATCAAGCTTGCGAAAGCAAAAGTGAAGCCGAGTGAGCGAGTGAAGAACAGTCCGAAAATCTTGGTTGCAGTCGCGACTAAAGGTGGTGGCATTGTGAACCAACACTTTGGTCATGCGAAAGAGTTTCAGATCTTTGAAGTGGATGCAAACGAAGCTAAGTTTGTTGGACACCGCAAGATCGATCAGTATTGCCAAGGTGGATACGGCGAAGAAGCAACGTTGGATCATGTGATTCAAGCGATCGCAGATTGTAAGGCAGTTCTCGCATCAAAAATTGGAGGCTGTCCTCAAGAAGAGTTAAAGAAAGCGGGACTGCAAGTTGTAGAAGCTTACGACGTGATTGAAAAAGTTGCGCGAGAGTTTTACGACGAGTTCATGACGGCACAGGTTAGTTAGCAGACAAACGAGGTGAGCGAATGAAGTCGCGCCTTGTACAGACAAAACTCACGCAGGCAGACTAGCTCCTACTTTTCTCCTGCCCGTGTACAGACACACACTTTGTCTATCGAGTCCCGAATTCATTCGCTCAGCATCGGGTGATCCGCCTATCGCAAATCGGGAGTCAAGCCATGAGCTACACGATTACCAGCCAATGTATCGGATGCAATCATTGTTTACCAGTTTGCTCGACAGGAGCCATTCAATATGATGGAACGCATCATTGGATCGATCCTAATCGCTGTAACAATTGCGCTGACTCATACTCCGTCGCCCAATGTGCAGCAACCTGCCCGACTAATTACGGATGTGTTCCTGGTACGACTTCCGTAGTCACTCATAGAGCGCTCTTTCACTCAGATGAGTACTGGAGAAAATGGTTCGCAACGTATGAACGTTTAGTCTGTCATCTCCATGACCCGAATCATAGCCCTTACTGGCAAAACTGGTTCGATCGCTATTCAGAAAGACTTTCCACCTTGCTCTCTCATCATTCGGGGACTCGCAATGCAAACCTGCATTTATCTAGATAACAACGCAACCACCCAGGTTGATCCACAGGTTGTTGAGGCAATGCTGCCTTATCTAACTCAGTACTACGGCAATCCCTCTTCGATGCACCGCTTTGGAGGGCAAGTCGGAAAAGCTGTCAAAACTGCTCGCGCTCAAGTTGCAGCACTCTTTAACTCAGAAGAATCTGAAGTCGTGTTTAATAGCTGCGGCACTGAAGGAAACAATACTGCAATTCGCGCGGCACTCGCCGCTCAACCTGAGCGCAAACATATCATTACGACTCAAGTTGAACATCCCGCCGTTCTCAACGTTTACAAGCAACTCGAAAAACAAGGTTACACGGTTACTTATCTCTCTGTCAGCCGCAAAGGTCAAGTGGACATGATGGAGTTAGAAGCATCCATGACGGGCAATACTGCGCTTGTGTCCATGATGTATGCGAACAATGAAACCGGAGTGATCTTCCCCGTCGAACAAGCAGGAGCGATCGCCAAAGAATATGGTGCGACGATGCATGTCGATGCAGTGCAAGTGGCTGGAAAAATTCCACTCAACATGCAGGACAGCACGATTGATCTGCTCACAATCTCCGGTCACAAGCTCCACGCTCCAAAAGGCATCGGCGCATTGTACATCCGCAAAGGTTTCCGATTCCGTCCTTTCCTACTCGGCGGACACCAAGAGCGCGGACGCAGAGCCGGAACTGAAAACGTTCCGGGTTTAATTGCCTTGGGTAAAGCAGCAGAACTCGCCCTTGAACATTTGCCGAATGTCAAACAAGAGAAAAAATTGCGCGATCGCTTAGAGAAAACTTTGCTCAAAACGATTCCAGAAATCGAAGTCAATGGTGGCGGCACAGAGCGATTGCCCAATACAACCAACATTGGCTTCAAGTATATCGAAGGTGAAGCGATTCTCCTCTCACTGGATCAATACGGGATTTGTGCATCTTCTGGGTCTGCCTGTACTTCTGGTTCACTTGAACCCTCGCACGTTCTCAGAGCAATGGGCTTACCTTACACCATTCTGCATGGTTCGATTCGCTTTAGTCTGTCTCGCTTCAATACAGATGCAGATGTCGATCGCGTTCTCGAACTCATGCCCCAAATCATCGATCGACTTCGTGCCCTCTCCCCATTCAATAGCGACCAAGCAGAATGGCTCCAAGGTAGAGAAGAAGCAGTTGCTACCAGTAAATAACCCTTTCAGTGAGATAAAGCTATGTGGGAATACACCGACAAAGTTCTGGATCTGTTCTACAATCCACAAAATCAAGGCACGATCGAAGACCCGAATCAAGAAGGAATTGCTGTAGTCTATGGCGAAGTTGGCAGCATTGCTTGTGGCGATGCATTGAGACTTCACCTCAAAATCGAAGTCGAAAGCGATAAGATTCTCGATTCGCGGTTTCAAACCTTTGGATGTACTAGCGCGATCGCTTCTTCTTCTGCCTTAACCGAGATGGTCAAAGGTCTTACCTTAGATGAAGCATTAAATGTCAGTAACCAAGACATTGCAGCATTCTTAGGTGGACTGCCAGAAGCGAAAATGCACTGTTCTGTCATGGGACAGGAAGCATTAGAAGCTGCCATCTTCAAGTATCGTGGTATCGAAGTCGAACACCACGAAGAAGATGAAGGCGCATTGATTTGTAGTTGCTTTGGCATTAGCGAACCGAAGATTCGTCGAGTCGTAATTGAGAACGGACTGACGACAGTAGAACAGGTAACAAGCTATGTCAAAGCAGGCGGCGGCTGTGGTTCTTGTCTTGCAGGCATTGAAGATATCATCACTGCGGTGATCGATGAGAAAGAAACTACGGCTGCCAGAATTGCGGCTGAAATCTCCGAGGCACAGACCCGTAAACCTCTGACCAATGTTCAGAAAATTGCACTGATTCAAAAAGTGCTCGACGAAGAAGTTCGACCCGTCTTGATTGCAGATGGTGGCGATGTTGAACTTTACGATGTCGATGGCGATTTCGTCAAAGTAACGCTCAAAGGAGCTTGTGGATCTTGTGCAAGCAGTACTGCCACGCTCAAAGATGCCGTCGAAGCTAAGTTGCGTCTTCGAGTCCTTCCCACCCTTGTTGTACAAGCGGTGTAACGTTCCTACCTAATGTCCTAATGAATTTAAAAAAATCTCTGCCCTGGGGCGAACGATCGCCACCTCCGTAAACGAGAGAGTGAGACGTTTCGATTCAACAGTTTTGATTGGAACGTCTCTACCCCCCCACCGACAACCTGAATTGACAAACCACACACCTAATTCAAAGGAGATCCATTCTCATGTCTGACGAAAATATTAGACAGATAGCGTTCTACGGCAAAGGCGGTATCGGTAAATCCACCACTTCGCAGAACACGATCGCAGCTTTAGCAGAAATGGGCGAACGCATCATGATTGTAGGATGCGACCCAAAAGCAGATTCCACCCGCTTGATGTTGCACAGTAAAGCACAAACCACCATTCTGCACTTAGCAGCAGAACGCGGCGCAGTTGAAGACCTCGAACTCGAAGAAGTGCTATTGACTGGCTATCGCGATGTTAAATGTGTAGAATCCGGTGGTCCAGAACCCGGTGTCGGCTGTGCAGGTCGAGGCATCATCACCGCAATCAACTTCCTTGAAGAAAACGGTGCTTATGAAGATCTCGATTTCGTATCGTATGACGTACTAGGTGACGTTGTATGCGGCGGTTTCGCAATGCCAATTCGCGAAGGTAAAGCACAAGAAATCTACATTGTGACTTCCGGTGAAATGATGGCAATGTATGCTGCAAACAACATTGCACGAGGCATTCTGAAGTACGCTCACTCCGGTGGTGTACGTTTGGGCGGTCTGATCTGTAACAGCCGTAAGGTCGATCGAGAAATCGAATTGATCGAAACCTTGGCACAACGTCTGAACACTCAAATGATTCACTTTGTCCCTCGCGACAACATCGTCCAACACGCAGAACTGCGCCGGATGACCGTGAACGAGTACGCTCCTGACAGCGCTCAAGCACAAGAATACGCAACCCTAGCTCGCAAGATCAAAGACAACACGAATCTCACGATTCCGACTCCGATCTCGATGGACGAATTAGAAGACCTCTTGGTCGAATTCGGTCTGTTAGGCGGCGACGAAGAGTACGAAAAAGCGATCAAGCAAGACCTAGCGAAAGCTGGCGCGTAGGACTTAGAAGTAGGGGAATTGGGGAAACTTCCCCTACTCCCCACTCCCTCACTCCCCCACCTCCCCACTCCCTACTCTCTCTCACCCATTCCACAACCTTCAGCACTCTCAGCGAGGCACACCTATGACTCCTCCGGAATCTGTAACCCTAGAAAACGAAGCTCCTGCTGTTGACCCCAAAGAACTAATCAAAGACGTTCTAGAGGCATACCCTGAAAAAGGACGCAAAAAACGGGAAAAACACCTCAACGTCTACCAAGAAGGCAAACCCGATTGCGGCGTTAAATCCAACATCAAATCCTTACCTGGTTCCATGACCACCCGTGGGTGTGCATATGCAGGCTCGAAGGGTGTGGTTTGGGGCCCAATCAAGGACATGATTCACATTAGCCACGGCCCGGTTGGTTGCGGCTACTATTCCTGGTCTGGTCGTCGGAACTACTACATTGGTACAACCGGAATTGATACCTTCGGAACCATGCAATTTACCTCCGACTTCCAAGAACGCGACATTGTATTCGGTGGTGACAAAAAGCTGGCAAAACTGATCACAGAACTCGAAGAACTGTTTCCTCTCAATCGCGGGATTTCCATTCAATCTGAATGTCCAATTGGTTTGATTGGAGATGATATTGAAGCTGTTGCTAAGAAATCCGCAAAAGAAATTAATAAAGCAGTGGTTCCAGTTCGGTGTGAAGGCTTCCGAGGCGTTTCTCAATCGTTGGGTCACCATATTGCAAACGATGCTGTACGGGACTGGATTTTCCCCAGAACCGATAAAGCGAAAAAAGATGGCACGATCGATGTTGATCCCACTCAATATGATGTAGCAATCATTGGGGACTACAACATTGGTGGAGATGCTTGGTCGAGCCGGATTCTGCTGGAAGAAATTGGCTTGCGAGTCGTTGCACAATGGTCAGGCGATGGCACTATCAACGAGTTGATCAATACGCCGACTGTGAAATTAAATTTGGTTCACTGTTATCGATCGATGAACTACATCAGTCGTCACATGGAAGAAACGTATGGTATTCCCTGGTTGGAATACAACTTCTTCGGGCCGACTCAGATTGCAAAATCGTTGCGCGAAATTGCTGCTAAGTTTGACGAAACCATTCAAGCAAAAGCAGAAGAAGTCATCGCCAAGTACCAAGCCCAGACAGAAGAAGTGATCGCCAAGTATCGTCCTCGTTTGGAAGGTAAAACCGTTGCTCTGATGGTTGGCGGTCTGCGTCCTCGTCACGTTGTTCCTGCTTTCTATGATCTCGGAATGAGATTGATCGGAACTGGATATGAGTTTGGTCACAACGATGACTACAAACGCACGACGCACTATATCGAAGATGGCACACTGATCTATGATGACGTTTCTGCCTTTGAGTTTGAGGAATTCATCAAGGAAATGAAGCCTGACTTGGTTGCTTCTGGAATTAAAGAGAAGTATGTCTTCCAAAAGATGGCACTTCCTTTCCGTCAAATGCACTCCTGGGACTACTCTGGCCCATATCACGGTTACGATGGTTTCGCGATCTTCGCTCGCGATATGGATATGGCGCTGAATAGTCCAACCTGGGGCTTAATCGGCGCTCCCTGGAACAAATAGTCTTTTGCTGCGTTTGGAGCAACTTCTGCTCCCTAAATCCCCCATGTATGGGGGACTTTGAGAACAGTAACTGATTCGATTTCGTGAGCACGCTTCGTGAGAAAGCTTTCTAAAAGCTTATTTCTTCAATCAATCCAGTTTTAACGCTTCAAAGTTCCCCATTTTGGGGGATTTAGGGGGCAAATCATCCCCAATCGCAGCAAACCTTTCCCTCTTCAAAATTCACCCTCCATCCTCTCTCTGGAGAACTCTCTCATGGCTCAGAACAACATTGATAAGATCCAAGACCACGCAACACTATTCCAACAACCCGAATATCAGGAGTTGTTTGCAGACAAGAAACAATACGAAGGTGGTCACTCCGCCGAAGAAGTTCAACGCATTGCAGACTGGACAAAAACCTGGGAATACCGCGAGAAAAATTTCGAGCGGGAAGCCCTGACTGTTAACCCTGCAAAAGCTTGCCAACCTCTAGGCGCAATTCTCGCAGCAGTCGGATTTGAGCAGACTCTTCCTTTCGTACACGGCTCCCAAGGGTGTGTAGCTTACTTCCGTAGCCACTTCACCCGTCACTTCAAAGAACCTTTCTCTGCTGTCTCCTCCTCAATGACAGAAGATGCAGCCGTCTTTGGCGGACTGAACAACATGGTTGAAGGCTTAGCAAACTCCTACAGCCTCTACAAACCTAAAATGATCGCCATGTGTACAACTTGCATGGCAGAAGTCATCGGGGATGACCTACAAGCCTTCATCAAAACCTCGAAAGAAAGAGGCTCTGTCCCTGAAGAATTCCCCGTTCCTTATGCTCACACTCCGAGCTTTGTCGGCTCCCACATCACGGGCTACGACAACATGATGAAGGGCATTTTGACGACCCTTACCGAAGGCAAGAAGGCAGAAACGACGAACGGCAAGATCAACTTTATTCCAGGGTTTGAAACCTATGTTGGCAACTTGCGCGAAGTGAAGCGCTTGGCTGAGGTCATGGGGGTTGACTATACGCTCTTAGCAGACAACTCTGATTATCTCGATTCACCCAACAACGGCGAGTACAATATGTACCCCGGTGGAACTCCGCTCGATGTCGCAGCAGATTCGATCAATGCAGAAGCGACGATCGCATTACAAGCCTACTCCACCACCAAAACCCGTGAGTACATCGCCAAGGATTGGAAACAGCCTATTTCTGTTGTTCGCCCGATTGGGATTCGTGGCACAGATGCTTTCTTGGTGAAACTCTCTGAACTCACAGGCAAGCCCATTCCCAAGGAGCTAGAAGACGAACGGGGACGCGCAGTTGATGCAATCACCGATTCACAAGCTTGGCTTCACGGCAAGAAGATCGCAATGTACGGCGATCCGGATCTCGTCATTGGCTTAGTCAGCTTCTTGCTTGAACTGGGTGCAGAACCGACTCACATTGTTGTCACCAATAGCAATGCTGAGTTTGAAGCAGAACTGCAAGCCTTACTTGATTCCAGTCCTTTTGGTGCCAATGGCAAGATCTGGGGTGGAAAAGACCTGTGGCACATGAGATCACTACTCTTCACTGAGCCTGTTGATCTCTTCATTGGCAACTCCTATGGAAAGTACCTCTGGCGCGATACCAAAACACCGATGGTTCGGATTGGATATCCGATCTTTGATCGTCACCACTTACACCGCTACGAAACCTTCGGGTACAAGGGAACGATCAACCTGCTCAACTGGATCGTCAATACGTTGTTAGATGAACTCGATCGCAACACAATCATTCCATCGAAGACCGACATCTCGTATGACTTGATCCGATAAAGCCGATCTCAGGTGGTGGGATTGTCTTTCCACCACCTTTCTTGCTTTGTGCATTTCTTTTGTGCATTTCTTTTGTGCATTCCTGGGGGACAAAGGCGATGAACCAGATCCAAATCAATGACACGACCTTGAGAGACGGAGAGCAAGCAGCAGGAGTTGCATTTACAATCGATGAAAAAATTGCGATCGCAAAATTCCTCGACGACATCGGTGTACAAGAACTCGAAATTGGCATTCCCGCAATGGGGAGACAAGAGACAGAAGCAATCTCTGCAATTAACCAACTTGGCTTAAATGCAAAGCTTCTTGGGTGGAATCGCGCTACCATTTCTGACATTGCGGCCTCACTCTCTTGCGGCTTGAGCCGAGTTCATATCTCAGTTCCCGTTTCAGAAATTCAAATTGCTGCCAAGTTTCAAGGACGTTGGCGATCGATGTTAGAACGCTTGCGGGACACGATTTGCTTTGCAGTAGATCATGGATTGTATGTTTCAGTCGGTGGCGAGGATGCTTCTAGAGCCGATGAAACCTTCCTGCTCGATGTTGCACTCTACGCCCAGGATTGGGGTGCGTCTCGATTTCGCTTCTGCGATACGGTTGGGATTCTCGATCCATTTAGTACATTTAACAAAGTGAAAGCTTTAGTTGATCGGTCTGACATCGCGATCGAAATGCATACTCACAATGATCTAGGACTTGCGACTGCCAATGCTCTAGCAGGCATCAAAGCAGGTGCAACTTCGGTCAATACAACCGTCAATGGTTTAGGTGAAAGAGCCGGAAACGCTGCGCTTGAGGAAGTGGTCATGGGTTTGAAGCAGGTCTATCATACGCCTGTTGGAATCGATACATCACAACTGCTTTCCCTGTCACGAGTTGTTTCCAAAGCATCCGGTAGTACAGTTCCACCCTGGAAAGCGATCGTCGGATCAAATGCATTTGCTCACGAAGCTGGAATTCATGGGGATGGAGTTCTAAAAAATCCAAAAACCTATGAGCCTTTCTCGCCTGAAGAAGTCGGTTGGCAGCGTCGTCTCGTTGCTGGTAAACATTCAGGTAAACATCTCGTTGCAAATCTGCTAGCACAGCACGGCATCATTCTAGAACTTGAAGAAACACAATCCGTTTTGAATTCGGTTCGGGATTTGTCGATGCAGTTGAAGCGAAGTTTGACGACTGAAGAACTCTTAAGTTTAGTCCCTCGATAGGAGTGATACGATGCGACCCGATGAAGTAGAAATTGATGATCAACCGCTTTATGAAATTGGTCATAAAGTAAAAACCCGCCGCTTGATTCGTAATGATGGAACTTTTCCAGGGCAAGACATCGGTGTAACTCTTGCTAAAAAAGGAGACACTGGCTACGTCGTGAGTATTGGAACGTTTCTACAGACCTATTACATTTACGCTGTTCATTTTATGCAGTCCGGTTTTGTAGTCGGTTGCCGGAGTAAAGAACTAGAATCCGCAGAGGAAGTGCTATGAAAGTGATGTTACGTAAAAATGCGATCGGGCATTTGGTTGTTTATGTGCCGAAGAAGGATTTAGAAGAAGAAGTTGTCAGTGAAGCGGAAACTGCGGACGGTAAGATTTACACGTTGGCGAATGGTTGGGAGCTAGCAATGCCCGTGATGGAGGAGCCGATGAAGTTGCCGCAGACGGTTGAGGCTCGGCGGATTTAGGGTAGGGAGTGGGGAGTGGGGAGTGGGGAGTGGTTACTCTTCGTCTCCCTTGATCATAGGCTGTTGATTGTGCTGCTTGCGGATATGCATCTCTTAGATGGGGTTTGAAACATATCAACTTGAAACATATCAACTTGAAACATATCAACAGTGTCCTCGCTCCGTTCTATCTCGCCCTGAAATGAAATTTCGGGCTAACAGTGCGAAGTCCACTAAAGGGACTGAAGACCTGATTTTGATTGGCTGTTAGTCCCGTGAACGGGACTTCGTTCAACTAGCCCCGAATTCATTCCGGGACAGATAAAAGCGGTGAACGATACGTTTCAAACATCCTTTTAGATAGGGCTTTGCGTTGTTGTAACTTATCTTGCTCTGATTAGTTTAAATCCCTTATTGGGAAATACTGCTTTTAATTTGACAATGATTCTCAGCTATTATTCTCCACTACTATCGGTGTTCCGGGGTTGCTAGCGCTGAACCAAGAACACGAAGCTATTCAAACTCTTTCTCCAAGTTCGTCTTGTCCTGAAACTAACTCTCAAAATGCACGTGCTTTAATGTTCAAGACCTGTCTACCTTGTATCCTTCACCGAGAGTCCTATTATGCTCATTGAAGATGCTCAATCCCGCGAATTTTGCTTAGATGGACAATTTTTAGCTTTCGTTGTCGAAAGTGGAAAACTCAAATATCTCCGGATGTCTGCCGCAAACGAAGAGATTCAAATCAAACTCTCAAAACAGGTTCGAGCTGCATTGTTTCGCTCGATCGAGCACTCCTCCCCTCTCCGCCCTCTAGATCCAATTCAAGTCACGGGTAAACAAAGCATTGACCCCAAATCTGGCAGCGTCAAACTGACCGCTCAGCAAATTTTGCGATCGCATCCAACTAGCGAAAAGCTCATTGAATTTAAGGGCGAAAAGCTCATTGAATTCAAGTCCGAGAAATCCTGCCCTGACAAACCCTGCTCTGATAAACCTTGCTACCGGGTCTTAGTTTGTCAAAACTCTAAATGCCAACGCAAAGGGGGACGAAAACAGCATCGCGAACTCGAAACAGCAATCCGCGATCGCGAACTGCACACCGTTGCCACCATTGAACGATCTGACTGCTTAGGCAAATGCTCAATGGCCCCCAACATTATGCTCATGCCTGGGAAAAAGCGACTCAGTGGGATGGAACCAAACGCGATCGCAGATCTCCTCAAAACCCTATCATCCAGATAATCAGTCCATCAGACATCACAATCCCAAGACTTTCTTCAACACTGCTTGATCCTGAGCTTTAATCTGAAATCGCCCATTCTCAATATCCCGAATCCAACTCTGGCTCTTTCCAGCCCGCTCAGCAAGCTGTCTCTGACTCAACCCAATACTCTTTCTCGCATTCACAATCTCGTCACTTGATAGCATCGACTGCGAACTTCGATTTTTAGACTTCTGCTGTTTCCCACTCTGCCGCTTTTTCTTCTTCTGCAACCCTGAAGACTGTTCCCAGTCCACGGGCAAAGCAAACGACAAAATTCGAGCATTCATCAATAGATTCCACTTCCCGCGAGGAGCCGCATCCGTTAATCGTGAATCTCCGCTGCCATCATTCATCCAGAACTCAAGCGCTTCTTCCGCATCATCTGGCAAACCTGCTAACTTCGACCACAACGGTCGAATCTCAGGCGGATAAGTCACTGGATCAAACTCAGGCTTTAACCCATAGTTATCCAACACAGATAAATCATTCTCAAACGCTCTGACAATCCGCTTTCGTTCCTCCCGTTGAGCATTGGCAAGCATAACTTTCTCTTCGCCATACGCAATCCGCATCAAGGTCGGCACTGTAACCCTTTGCTCTCTTCCAATTCGCACCTTAAATAGTAACCACAACAGCATCCGAGCTGCACCTTCATGCTGCTGCCAAATGCTCATAATCAGAAAAATCAAAGATTTCGGGAGATTACCGTATTGATAAAATGCGGATTGCTCTTTACACTCTTGCTTATTCAGAAAGTACTTCGCCCACGCACCCGCTTTGATCCTAAACGTCAAGCCAACTAAATGCTTACACTTCAAATCATCTTCTTGAAAATGATGCTGAATTTCGAGTAAATGCCATAAGCGACTATCAGAAAGCGAAAATGCTGGAACTTTACCTTGCTTTGGAAAATCGATCGAGGCAGTTAACCAACAAGGCGTTTCGACTAAATCTTTGATCAAATTCAGTTTGACAGGCTTACTCAAATCCTTTCGCTTGTCTAACCCTAGATAAGCTTCAATCTGTTGATCACTGATCACAAATTCTTCTTCCCAAGGCTTCTCTAAAGTGGTTGCATAAGCGGCATACAGCAGATGCAAACAAGCGGCTCGAATATCCATCTCATCTAAAATTTCTAAAGCATCCTGCTTAGTTGCAGGGATGGGAGAATCCCCCAGATCATTTGCTAATTTGAGCGTGATCAAGCCTTGACCGTGATGAATCGATCGCTGATATTCGACCGTTCCGTTTTGAACTTTCCAGGGTAAAGATTTGCGCTGAGCGAGTAGATTACACGCTTCCCAAATGACGATCGCAGAAGCAAACGGGCTATTCTTACCATTTGTAAACAATTCAGGGCTAGTAATCGGTCTTGTCTCTACAATTCTCGATCGACCTTTCATTGCTTGGTAAGGAAGCACCGAATTCTGAGTGCACACCGACAAACATTGAGGCTCGTCAAAATATCCTTCGCAGTCATTACAGAGCACTGGATTAATCCACAGAGCGCCAGTGTCCTCAATGCAAATAGCTCCGGTCGGGCATTGAGGACGACAGACATCACATCCCATACAGTCACCAGAAATTTTGTACGCCATAATGCTCCGTTGTTGGGGCAACACAGGTAGAGAGTAAGCTTGATCCGTCTAAGTCTCCTTGTTGTTGAGACCGCAAAATAAATTGAAGTTTTAACTGGAGCACACGTAACGAAAAGCAGGGGAGTATTTATACAAGTCAATTCGTATTCTTTTCTAATTGAGCTAGCAGCGTTCTACTGTTCAGCTTGAGCAAATCAACATTATTTTAACATTTAGAAAAGATTGTTCATAGTAAACAATCTCTGTTTTCTAAAACATAGCATTTTTTACATTTTTTCTAAAAATTATGCTGTAGATAACCGGCTAATTTAATGACTGTAATTCAAAGTCAAAATTGATTTTTTCTTGAAGCTCATCTGAGCGATTTCAAAATATGTTTGTTGCAAACATTCGTCCAAATTCGATTTGTAATTATCAATACATATCTGCAATTAATCTAATCAAAGCAGGGGTTATAGCGATCGTTTATCTGTCTAAATACAGAGGATTTTAAGATCTTCTTAACTTGAATTTGTCGCAAATCAGATTACGATTAAGCAGTAGTTTCAGATAGTAAAAGCTCGTTTTAATACTAGTCAATCTATCCCTTTAGCTTCAGCAATCGTGTTTCCGAATTTTGCAACATTGCTGTTTCTAAACTCGCTTGAAGCAACCTATGAACCAAATTCCTACTTCACTGCTAACCCTAATTGCAGGCGTTGTGATCACCTTGATCAGCTTCTGGGTTAGCCAAAACCATCACCTCCTGCCTGTGCAAGCTTCAGAGCAAGCTCCTTGGGTAGACGACTTCTTTAGCGTTATGGTCGGCATTGGAACTGCACTCTTCATTGTGGTTCAAGGCACAATTCTGTTTTTCACCCTCAAATACCACAAACCTGATGGCGACGAAACAGATGGCGTTCCGATCGAAGGCAACTTTGCTCTAGAGATTCTCTGGACTGCGATTCCCAGCATCATTGTGATTGGCTTGGGAGTCTATAGCGTTGATGTCTATGAACACATGGGCGGCATTTCTGCGGGTTCAGCAATGGCGCATGTCCACTCTGCTGCGACTCATGCTCATCACGATACGATGGGAACTGCGATCGCAGCACCAATGATTGCCGATGCAAGTGATGAAACGAGCAGTTCTACAGACAGTTCTACGACCAGTTCTACAACTCGCATTCCCGCCTATGGTCTCACCGAGAATCACGAAGGTGGACTGAATGTGAATGTAACTGCAATGCAGTATGCTTGGCTGTTTGACTATCCTACTGAAGGGGTCATGCCCGGTGAATTGCATGTACCCATCGGGCAAAAAGTTGTTCTCAATATGAAAGCTCAGGATGTGATTCACTCATTCTGGGTTCCTCAATTCCGCATCAAACAAGATGTCATTCCAGGTGAGCAAACCCAGCTCCAATTCGTCGCGACAAAACTGGGCGAATTTCCGATCGTATGTACCGAACTCTGTGGAGCTTATCACGGTGGAATGCGATCGACAGTCGTTGTGCAAACTCGCGAAGACTATGAGAAATGGGTCGAGGAAACCAAGATTGCTCAAGTCTCAGAGACAAATCGAGCAGTTGCAACCCTCTCTGACTCAGAATTTCTTGCACCCTATGCCAAAGACCTCGGCATCACCGCAGAACATTTAGCGCACTTGCATCCTTAGCATCATGGCTCAAACTCAAGATCAAAATCTAGTCATCTCTTCCGAGGCAAATCCGGCTGCCTCCCATCCTGCTTGGAAGTGGTATGACTATTTCACATTCAACACCGATCATAAAGTGATTGGGATTCAATACCTGGTCACTGCATTCTTCTTCTACTTAGTCGGCGGATTTATGGCAGTTGCAGTTCGGACAGAACTCGCGACTCCTGATCCTGATTTAGTAGATACCAGCTTATACAATGCTTTCATGACCAATCATGGAACAATCATGATCTTCTTATGGATTGTTCCTGCGGCAATTGGAGGATTTGGAAATTTCCTCATTCCTCTGATGGTGGGTGCGCGCGATATGGCTTTTCCGAAGCTAAATGCGATCGCATTCTGGCTCAATCCTCCAGCCGGGTTGTTACTGATGCTGAGCTTCTTGTTTGGGGGTGCTCAGGCAGGTTGGACAGCCTATCCGCCCTTGAGTATTATCACCGCTCCGATTGCACAATCGATTTGGATTGCTGCGATCGCATTAGTCGGAACCTCTTCAGTCCTAGGTTCGCTCAACTTTGTGATTACGATTTGGAAGCTGAAAGTTCCTAGCATGAAGTGGACGCAAGTACCGCTGTTTTGTTGGGCATTGATGGCAACCTCGATTTTGGCGCTACTCTCGACTCCTGTTTTAACGATCGGTTTAATCTTGCTGCTGTTTGACATCAACTTCGGCACGTCTTTCTATAAGCCAGATGCAGGCGGCAATGTTGTGCTCTACCAGCACTTATTCTGGTTCTACTCTCACCCTGCGGTCTACTTGATGATTCTGCCGATTTTCGGAATCATGTCTGAAGTCATTCCGGTACACGCTCGCAAGCCAATTTTTGGATATAAAGCGATCGCGTATTCCAGCGTGGCAATCTGTTTAGTCGGATTGTTTGTCTGGGTTCACCATATGTTTACAAGTGGAACGCCAGGCTGGATGAGAATGTTCTTTACGATTTCAACCTTGATTGTGGCTGTGCCGACTGGGGTGAAAATCTTTGGTTGGGTGGCAACGCTCTGGGGTGGAAAAATTCGCTATACCAGTGCGATGCTCTTCGCGATCGGGTTACTCTCAATGTTTGTAATGGGCGGTTTAGGTGGAGTTACTTTAGGAACAGCTCCATTTGATTTGCATGTTCATGATACTTACTATGTGGTTGGACACTTCCACTATGTTCTATACGGGGGTTCTGTGTTCGGCATCTATGCTGGAATTTACCACTGGTTCCCCAAAATCACGGGCAGAATGCTAGATGAGCGTTTGGGACGCATTCATTTTGCGTTGACCTTTATTGGGACGCACTTAACCTTCTTGCCAATGCACTACTTAGGCTTACAAGGAATGCCGCGCCGAGTCGCTATGTATGATCCGCAGTTTACTTCTGTGAATCAGCTTTGCACAGTTGGAGCCTATATTCTGGCAATTTCGGTCATTCCTTTCTACTTCAATGTGATTCGCAGTTGGAGTAAGGGTCAGCTAGCAGGTGACAATCCTTGGAATGCATTGACTCTGGAATGGACAACGAGTTCTCCACCGATGATTGAGAATTGGGAAGTGCTGCCTGTTGTCACTCATGGCCCTTACGACTATGGGATGAGTGAGCCGGAAGCGCCTCCATCTGCAAGCGAGCCTGCGCCTGTGCAGTAGTCGATCTGCTTATTGCGTTTTTGTTAGCTTTAGAGGATGTTTTAAAAGTATAGAAAGTTTCTTTGCTCTCGTTGCTATCCCGCCCGTGATTGAAAATCCGGGCTAACAGAAGCAAGTCCACTCAAGGGACTAAAAGACTGTCAACATCAAGTTTCCAGTCCTTTTCAAAGGACTTCGTACCGTTAGCCCCGACTTTCAGTCGAGGGGCGGGTGAGTGCCAGAAACGATACTTTTCAAACATCCTCTTGGTTCTGTAAATTCCGAAATTGAGAGAATTTAGAGAGCCATTCTCAAGCATTTCCAAACTTCTTGCTATCTCTTCAATCATCATGACTCAAGTTACTATCGACTCCACCCATTCAACCGCCTCACACGGCCACGAAGAACATCCCGATTTTCGGACTTTGGGGCTACTCACGTTTCTGATTTCTGAATCATTAATGTTCGGTGCATTGTTCGCGACTTACCTGTTTTTAAGAGGGATCACGCCAGATTTTCCTCCGAAAGAAACTGAAGTCGAACTGCTTATTCCTAGCATTAACACGATCATTCTGGTTTCGAGTAGCTTCGTAATTCACAAAGGCGATGTTGCTATCAAACAGAATGATGTGAAAGGAATGCGCCTCTGGTACAGCATCACAGCGTTAATGGGAGCAATTTTCTTAGGCGGTCAAGTCTACGAATACCTCAATCTCGGTTATGGTCTGACGACCAATACCTTCTCAAATTGCTTTTATATGATGACCGGATTCCACGGATTGCATGTATTCATCGGGTTGCTTTTGATTCTGGGAGTGTTATGGCGATCGCGTCGTCCAGGTCATTACTCTGCTACCAAACATACAGGCATTGAAATGGCAGAAATCTACTGGCACTTTGTAGACATCATTTGGATTATCTTGTTTGCCTTACTCTACATCTTGACTCAATTCTAACCATGTCCTCCCCAACTCTTTCCTGGTACGATGTCCCTGAAGATATCAAAGCAATTTTGCTCTGTGCTGCCAATGCTTGGGAAAATACAGCGCAGTCTGACCAGTATATCCTCGAAGCTCTCGCAAAAGCTGAAGTCAATTTAGATGTCTTGGTCACTGCCTATCGCTACTTTTTCTACAAAAGTAATGCTTGGATGGCACTGCAAATTGCTCAGAAAGTGATTGATCGTGTTCGAGAACTCGAAAAATTGCCTGAGCTGTGGAGTGACTTGAAGCCGATATTGCTCGATCGACGAGAAGATCCGAGCATTCGGCTTTACCTCAATGCCTATGGTGCATCAGGACTAGTTTGGGCAAAGTTGGGAGAGCTCGAAAAAGCAAAAGAGATTACTTCTCGGATTAAAGAAATCGATGGAAAAGAATTCGGAAGTGCAACAACTGTATTTGATGTATTAACTCAACCGCCTGAAGAAGATGACTAGCCTTTTCGGAACTCTGGAATCGCATAGAATTGACCTTCACCTCTCTCAAGACTATGAAAACCTTGGACTGGATTGTAACCGATGATGGACAGTGCCAGACTCGACCTGCAACACGAGAATGGGACTTAATTGAAGAACATTACTATCTTCATCGATTTCTGACCGAAGTCATTGATCTTCTCGCACAAGTCAAACATGAGGCAGATGAGTGGGATCATTTGCCCCAACTCCGTCGCTTAGTTCGTAAACTGATCATCAATTCTTACTATGTTCGTACCCAATTTCTCGAACCTTGCTCTAAAACAGGCAGTTCGGTTTTGACCTTATACGACGAAATTGGCTATCCTCTCACGGTTCAAAATGTTACTTTTGCTCCAGGTTTGGTTTCTCCAATTCATAATCATGGAACTTGGGGAATTACGGCTGTTCTGAAGGGGCAGGAAAAGCAAACCTTTTGGCGGCGAGTGGGTGATCCGGATTTCCCGAACAAAATTGAGCCAATTGGCGAAAAAATTATTAGCCCGAACGAAATTGTCAGCTTTGCACCAGACGCGATTCATTGTGTTGAAGCCATTGGGGATGAGCCGACAGTTAGCTTTCAGATCTATGGCGATACTCAGCCGCGATCGCGGTTTTTCTTCGATCGCGAAACCCATACTGCAAAGCCTTTCTAACCCTGATCTCACCATGAAAACTAACCTAGACGATGTTTTGGCAGTCTGTCTGATTACCTTCATCGTGATTACACCCGCATTGTTCGTATTTGCTTTAGTGTGGTATCACCACTTGCAGTTTATTCACCGATTGCCGGCTCTCTCTCAAATTTCAGAAGCTCTTTCTTTGATCAGCATGAGTGGATTCTTCTTGTTTCCACTCTGGACTGCCTATCAATCTTATCAATCTGCAAGATTCAAGCAAAAAGTCGCCCGCTTAGAACGTCTCTGGCAACAAAGTATTTGAGGAACCTCATCTTATGGCTGAAGCAATCACTGAAGCGAGACAAGCTCAGTATATCGAACTGATTCAAGAATTGATGATTTGTCCGAATGGGCAAGAACCTGAAGTGTTAGATGCTCAACCCGATTTAATTGATGCCGGATTTGTACAAACATTAGTACAAGTGTCGAGCATGATGGCTCACGAAAATAATCCAGATGGGGCAAGATTTCTGATCTACATCGCCCGTGAACTGGCAAAACAGCTTGGACTTTATCCAGAGAAACCCAATGATGATCAATAACTTAGAACTGACTGCAACCGAAGCCGGAGAATTAGCGATCGCATTTCTCACCCAAGATTTAGGAATCCCTGAACTTGAGCAAGAATGGTTCACTGTTCTGTCTTCAAAGTTTTTGGGTGTAAGCTGGTATGTCGTCGAGATTGGAATCGAAGGCATTCCAGATAAGTGGGTGGTGCAAGTTTATGACACTCGCGAATGTGATCCGAGCTATACTTTCGTCTCGCCAGTGAGTATAGATGACGATCATACGGATTTAGCAGAACTCCCAGAAGCGATCGCTGATGTTGTGATTGCAGAACGCAACGCTCGCTAAATTACAGCTCAACACACAACTCAACAAAAGAGGCGTTTCGGTTATGCGTCACTTGCACCAGATCGTGCAGCCGGACATTGAGCACAGCCGAAACGCGAGAATAGAGCGACTACAAAAAAGTAAGATACAAACTATCAGCAGCCTTAGTTTCTTCTATGTAAATGAAGGTAACAGTTTGGCGTGTCTATGTAATAAATTTTATATCTTCTGAATCTTGATTTAGAAACTGCTATCAAAATTAGAGCATTCCGCTTTCTCAAGAATCTCTCAATGAAGGGTAATGTCCGCCCTTTGAACGCATTGTTTCATTAGACGTGAGCTGACTTTACTTGTTCTTCCACGCTACGTTGAGAATTTGCTATGAAAGTACTTTTGCTCTATCCCAAATTTCCGAAAACATTTTGGTCGTACGATCGCTTCATTGAAATGGCAGGGCTAAAAGCTTTTATTCCGCCGCTCGGAATTCTAACCGTTGCAGCACTACTTCCATTAAATTGGGAAGTGCGATTTTGCGATCGCAATGTCAGAGTCGAAACAGATGAAGATTGGGCATGGTGTGATCTGGTCATCTTATCAGCGATGCTAGCGCAGAAAGCAGATTTCCATGCGTTGATTCGGAAAGCTGTTCAGCAAGGTAAAAAAGTTGCAGTCGGCGGCCCTTATCCCACTTCTCTGCCGGAAGATGCTTTAGCATCAGGCGCAGATTATTTAGTTTTAGATGAAGGTGAAGTTACGGTTCCACAATTTGTCAGTGCAATTGCAGTCGGGGAAGAACGAGGCATCTTTCGCGGGTTAGAGAAACCTGATGTATCCACAAGCCCAGTTCCACGATTTGACTTGCTGGATCTCGATGCTTATCTAATGATGTCGATTCAATTTTCGCGGGGATGCCCCTTCAATTGTGAATTTTGCGACATCATTACGCTCTATGGGCGCAAGCCGCGAACGAAAGAACCCCATCAAGCGATCATAGAGCTTCAAGTTTTATATTCTTTAGGATGGCGCGGTTCGGTGTTTATTGTCGATGATAACTTTATTGGGAATCAACGTAATGTGAAACGGTTCCTACGCGAATTGATTCCCTGGATGGAAGCCCACCACTATCCATTTACTTTTGTGACCGAAGCTTCAGTGAACCTAGCAGACGACCCAGAATTACTCGAGCTAATGGTGCAAGCAGGATTTTATGGGGTTTTTCTTGGGATTGAAACACCGGATCAAGATAGCTTGCAGACGACTCGAAAACATCAAAACATGCGTAGCCCTCTAGTCGAAGCCTGTCATACGATCACGAAAGCAGGGCTGTTGATCTATGCCGGATTTATCTTAGGCTTTGATGGAGAGAGAGAAGGGGCAGGCGATCGCATTCGTGCATTTGTGGAAGAAACAAACATTCCTCAGCCGATGCTCGGAATTCTCCAGGCACTTCCGAATACCGATCTGTGGGAACGATTAAAGCGAGAAAATCGATTACGGCAGAGTCAAGGAGACCTACTCGAAGTGGGAGATCAAAACACGTTGATGAATTTTGTTCCGACTCGCTCCCTAGATGAGATTGCGAGAGACTATATCAATACACTCTGGACACTCTACGAACCATCAAACTATCTGAAACGCTGTTTTCAGCATTGTTTAGCCATTTCTCCAAATCCGCGCTTAGCTCAAAACTTACATTTTCCGATGAAAAAGGGGTTGCGATTGATAGCACAGGTCATTTGGATTCAAGGCATTCGTCGAACAGAGCTTCGTGCTCAATTTTGGCGGCAGCTTTGGGAAATGATCGTCCGTAGACCTCGATCGCTGAATCTCTATTTTGGACTTTGTGCCGCCGGAGAGCATTTTGCTGAGTACCGTTGCTTAGCAAGAGATCGGATCATGCAGCAAATCGGACATGATCCATTAAAAGCCCCACAACCGAGCAAGCCAGTTGCAATGGTCTAGCCATCTGTAAAGTAGGGAGCAGGGAGCTAAGAGAACTACTCCCCACTCCCCACTCCCCACTCTTTCGAGCATTTACACCTCAAAAGCCTGGCTCAAACCAGTTATACAACTTGACTCAGAAAAGCCGCCTGCTGCTCTAAACTCAGCGATCGTAGAGCAGTCAACAAGTCATGTGCTTCTGACGACAATGAAAAACCAGACGGAATTGCTGGAATGCCATCGCCCAAGTATTGTCCCAGTTGATACCAGAACGCCAAGCGAGCATTACTATCTAGGGACTTATAGCGCGTAAGAGCAGGTTGAGTCGAACCCGGAACCAGTTCTAGCATTGCTTTACTAGGATGAGGATCAAGTGCAACTTCATCCCCTTTTGCAGTCTCATTTGCTAAGAAATCACTTAGTGTTTGTAACTGCTCGTCTTGACGTTGCTCGTGAATTTGTTGAATCAATGGGACAATCTCTCCGCCCATGCTTGAAACATGAACGGGAATCGATCCAGAAATCTCTTGTAATAGCATTCCCAATGTTGCAAGTTGCTCCTCAACGGGCAATTTTTGAAATGCTAAAGCAGCTTGATCCAGACTGCTAGTGTTGATAGAAGTCATCAGAAAATCTCCCAAGCAAGGTGATAATTGAATTTCAGTTGAATCTACTGCACACTTGATCTGCTGAACTATTGCAGTGAAGCTAATTGATCACGTAGCTCTCTCGGCATTAAAACGCGGTTAATTGCATGAACCACACCATTTTCTGCCTGAATATCCGCTTGGACAACGCTACCATCATTCACGATAATTCGTTCTGGAGTGACACGAACCGCAATTCCGCCGCCTAGCACTCTCGTTGTTCCCGTACTAAAATCATTTGCAGTTACTTCCTGCGGGATAATGTGATAAGCAAGCACCTGTCGGAGCAAGTTGCGATTCTCAGGTTGCAGCAAGCGATCGAGCGTTCCTTGAGGCAGCGCAGCAAATGCGGCATCAGTCGGAGCTAAAATCGTGTAATTTCCTCCGCGAGATTGTAGCTCGTTCGTCAGTCCTGCTGCTTCAACGGCTCTTGCAAGTGTCGTAAATGAACCCGCTCCAGCCGCCTGCTGAAGTAGAGGCGCAAGACGTTGATTCTCAGTTGTTCCAGTCTGCGGATTTGTTTGTGCTTGAGCAGGAAGAATGGTTGCTGCACTCAGTCCTGCAAGCACAGCTAATGCAGAGAGCGATCGTAGAAACTTATTTTGGTAGTTATACATTGCGAATTGTTTCCATTCATGAAGTTTTGTGATGTGCTTCTAAGGTAAGTCGTAGAAATGTACAGACCTTCTGTCAAAAGGATTAATATTTTTAATACAAATCATCTATATATCTATAGATGTCGCTTCAGCATGTGATTCGTAATAAGCTAGAAAAGTCTTGCCTGCCTCAGTCAAAAGGTAAATCTTCTGACAACTCATAGCATAGAGGTAGGTATAGTAAAAATTCAGAAGAAATTTGCCTCTTGGCTGCAAAAAAATCATTTGAGGAACTTATGTTGCGTTTAATGTGGAATTCCTCACAAGTTCCTCACAATCCTCGTTTACGCTGATGTCAAAGATAGAAAAGCAGCCCTCTATCAACGAGAAAACGTGATGAGACCCTCTCTTGTTTAGTCTTACATTCCGAAGTGCTCGTTCTTCTTAATCGGCAACATTCAGATACATCCTTCTCTCACTTGCTTGCATAACAGTTGGGAACATTGTTTCCTTGTTGTGCAAGTTTCCTGATCCTTTGCACTGCAACGTAAGGTGATTGATATGGAACGTTTTGATTACATTATTCTGGGCGCAGGACTAGGTGGACTCTCCACAGCCGCTTGTCTGACTCGTCAAGGTCATCGAGTCCTCATCCTAGAACAGCATGATATTCCAGGTGGTTGTTGCCATACCTTTGACTATGGAAACTACCGCTTCTGTGCTGATGTACACTATATTTCGCAATGTGGAGAAGGACAGACAATCGATCAATTTCTCCACTATATCGATCGAGAAGTTGAGTTCAACAGTCTTGATCCCGAGTGTATCGATCGAGTGATCACAAATGAAGCTGATTTTAGAATTCCGTTAGGCTGGGAAAATTTGAGAAATCGTCTTCTGCAAACCTTTCCAGAAGAAGCAAATGCAATTCGTCGCTACTGTGATGAAATCAAACTCATTCACCAGCAAGTGCATGACCTGACTCAAGAAGTGAAATGGTTTAATCAGCAGTGGACAGACTGGCTGAAACTTCCCAAATACTGGCACCTCTTCGCCCGCCGCAATTGGACATTGCAAATGCTCTACGATCAGGTCGGGCTATCTCCAAAACTGCAAGCCATTCTCGCAGGTCAGAGCGGCGATTACGCGCTCCCACCCAATGAAATTGCACTACTCACCCATACAGCACTCGTCTGGGACTACTCAGAAGGAGCTTACTATCCGAAACATCACTTCAAATTCTTTGTCGATACGATTACAGATGCGATTCGTCAAAGAGGTGGCGTGATTCTCTACTCGACTCCAGTGGAGCATATTCAGGTCACAAATCATCAGGTTACTGGAATCATTGCGAATGGTAAAACTTATTCTGCCAGCAAGGCTTACATCAGTGATCTTGATCCAAAACTGACTGTCGGATTAATGCATGATGCTGAAGCCTTGAGTTTGAAAGAACGCGATCGCTTAACAAAGTATGACTATTCTGCCAGCGCATTTAATATTTATCTCGGACTCGATGAACGCTTTGATCCGGCTCAATATGGCATTGGCAACTGGAACATTTGGTACTATCCAACCGGAAATCTGAATGAAGAATATCAGAACCAACTCGCAGGCGATCTAAGCCATCCGTGGATCTTTTTATCCTGTCCAACGCTCAAATCTTCAGAACCCGGTATGGCTCCTCTTGGGCATCATGTGTTAGAAGTCGCAACAGTTTGTCCCTATGAAGCGTTTGCTGAACTGCACAAGACAGATATGCAGGCTTACAAGGCGAAAAAACGTGAGGTCTATCAACATCTCATGCAAAGTGTCCGAGATTTGATTCCAGATGTCGATCGCTACTGCCGAATGAAAGTCTACGGAACACCGACGACGAGTGAGTTTTACCTCGGACAACCCGAAGGCAATATCTATGGAGCAAAGTTAGTGCCTCGTCAAGTCGGATTAAATCGATTGGGCTACAAAACTGAGTTGCCGAATTTATTCCTGGTCGGGGCAAGTGCTGGCTATCCAAGCGTTCCCGGTGTGATTGGGAATGGCATGGATGTAACAGAACTTCTAACAAGTAGACCAGTCTGGCATCAAGCAGAGCGGCGATCACAACTCGTCCAAGAACCCGCAGCTAGTTTTTACTAAAGGACAAGCACCATAATGCACTGTTGAGGAACTTGTGGCTACGACCTGTGCATCCTCACACGTTCCTCAACTAACTCGATTATATTGAGCACTGTAGCAGGGGGTAAAAGCAATGTTCCGAAGAATTTTAGTCGTTCTTGAAGATGCTCCATCTCAGCATTGTGTGTTTAACACTGCGCTCCGATTCGCTAGAGCAAATCAAGCTCAATTATGTTTAGTTGATCTGAGAACACATCCAGCAGCGATCGCACATTCGCTGGCAGAAATGGCGATAGGCTTGGGAATTCAGGTTGACATTTCAGAACTGAGCGAAAAGACGGAGCACGCTCTGATTAGAACGGCGAGAAATTGGTACGCTGATTTGATCGTCATCGGTCACGCACTACATCCGACATTGTCTCCAATCTTGCCCTGTACCGTGCTGATTGTGCAGCAAGAACAAGAGCATACCATTTCTATGACAATGCAATTAAAACCACAAGTCCCAGATGTTGCAGTGCGTAATCGCTTAGAAAGGTTGCTTGACCTTACACCCAGTTCTTAAATTATCCATTGAGAAACCAGCATAGAAAAGAGATCGGAGCGCAATGGTGATTCATCAACCTGCATAAAATTTGAAAAGTCCCCAGAACTAGGGGCGCGATTGATTCGCTCCAAAGTTTGAGGACTAAATTATTGAATAGTTATACCTGGCAAACACCTCTGTTGCTGAGATGTAAGATCCACCACTCTACTTAATCAGGTGTAGAACATCGCGCAGCACACTAAAGCCTGCTAGGTCCCACGCTAAGTAAGCAAGGAATCCGATCATTGCTAATCGACCGTTCCAGAGTTCTGCTTGAGGATTGAAGCCGAAAAGAAAAGCATTGCGATCGACACCATTGTATTCTGTGGCAACAGGAGGTAAGTTAGTCGCTTTGTTCGATTGCATTGTTACACTTCTTAATGAACTTCTATTTACTATAGTATCGGCAGAATTCCCATCGAGCCTATACCTTTGGGGGTATCTCTGAGTGTTACAGAGAGAAGTTACAGCGCAATACGTAGATTTGAGCGCTAAATTATCCGCTTTGTCCTTTGCAATCTTAGAAAATGCTTTCAACCTTAGAGCGTGTTGTCAGTAGATAAAAAACTCTCATTGCTTCTATTAAGCTACACATCGGATTGTTTCTATTAAGCTATACAGTCGTTGAACTTTTAGAAGCTGTGTTAGGCTGAAGGCTGAAGCGATATTTTCGGCTGTGTAATTCCTTATCATTAAGTGTTGCTCCGAACCTAAATCTCTCTACATTATGATTCTGGAGCCGTTTTTTATGTCAATCTACGTTGGCAATCTTTCTTACGAAGTGATGCAGGACAACCTCAGCGAAATTTTTGCTGAATATGGAACCGTTAAGCGAGTTCAGTTACCAACCGACCGGGAGACTGGACGAGTTCGGGGCTTCGCGTTTGTCGAAATGGCAACCGACACTGAGGAAGAAGCCGCGATCGAAGCTCTCAACGGAGCCGAGTGGATGGGGCGCGATTTGACCGTCAACAAGGCAAAACCTCGTGAAGAGAGAAGTTCTTCTAGTGGAAGTTGGGGCGATCGCAGAGGCGGCTCTTCTCGCCGCTAGATTCTGATCGAGCAGGGAGCAAGTACAACTCTACCGTCTTAAAGGCAGCTCTTACAGAGTCTGCCTTATTGTCGATCTCTGAAAACATGATTCATGGCTGGATTGAAAATGGTGCAAGCGTTTCAACTCACCTATTTTTTCATGCAGCGATACAGCATTCCTTAACTAAACCCAAGAAACAAATGAATACGAAAGAACTTCTGAGCCGATACAATGCAGGACAACGGGACTTTCGGAATCTGAACTTAATTGCCGTAAATTTCAGAAGTTTAAATTTCAGAGGCATCAATCTAAGCGGTGCAAACTTAACCAAGGCAAATCTGACTAAAACGAACTTAAGTTACGCCAATCTCAAAGGCGCAATTTTAGTTGGAGCAATGTTAAGCGAAGCAAACTTCACAGGTGCAAATCTGACTGAGGCAAATTTAAGCAATACGAATTTGGGTGAAGCAATTTTGGGTCAGACCTATCTTAAGGGTGCAATCTTGCCAGACGGAACCACTCCCAGCACCCTCTCGAACCGTCTTAAAGTGCCGCAGATCTAACAGTCAATGCTTGAGATTGAGAAAATCATAGTTTGAGCAACGCTTCCATTATCAGAGGAAATCCCTGTGTTTGATAAATTTACAGAGAGAAGCATTAGGGTTGTGAATGCGGCTCAAATCGAAGCTCGTCGCCTTGACCATAATTATGTTGGCACAGAGCAGCTTTTGCTAGGTTTAATTGCGACTCGACCCAGTATTGCTGCACAAGTGTTAACGGATCTAGACATTACTCTGGAAGAAGTACAAGAGCAAGTGCAGGCAGTGATTGGTCGAGGGACTGGACTGTCTCGGACTGAGATCCCCTTTACTCCCCGGAGCCGGCGTGTCTTAGAGCAGTCCTTAAAAGAAGCAGAGCGGCTCGGACATAGCCAGGTGGAACCAGAGCATTTGTTGCTGGCGATCGTGCAAGATGAGGCGGGATTAGCCACTCAGGTTTTAGAACGGCTAGGCGTGGAGCGGGTTGAAGTTCGGATTAAAGTGCTACAAGCCATCTCTGAAGCTAAGCCCATCTTAAAAGGGAAGAGTTCCGGTCGCAAGAGCACACCGATTTTGAATGAGTGCGGCACGAATCTGACTGAACTTGCGGCATTGGGAAGGCTTGATCCGGTAGTCGGTCGTCAGCAAGAAGTAGAACGGATGATTCAGATTCTGGGTCGCCGCACGAAGAACAATCCGATTTTAATTGGTGAACCGGGTGTCGGAAAAACTGCTTTAGCCGAAGGATTAGCGCAGCGTATTGTCGATCGAGACGTGCCCGAATCGCTTCAAAATCAGCAAGTTCTCACGTTGAATATCGGAACTTTACTGGCTGGAACAAAGTATCGAGGTGAGTTTGAGGAACGACTCAAAACCATCATGAAGGAAGTTCGCTCATCGGGAAACATCATTTTAGTCATCGATGAAGTTCATACTTTGCTAGGGGCAGGTTCTGCTCAAGGCTCACTCGATGCTGCAAATATTCTGAAACCTGCTCTCGCGCGCGGCGAACTGCGCTGTATTGGAGCAACAACGCTCGATGAATATCGTCAATATGTTGAGCAAGATGCAGCACTAGAACGGCGATTTCAGCCCGTGATGATTAATGAGCCGAGCATTGAAGAGACGATTCTGATTTTACAAGGATTACGCAGTCGCTATGAGCAGCACCATCGGCTAGAAATCTCGGATCTTGCACTAGAAGCGGCGGCAAAGCTTGCCGATCGATATATTTCTGATCGGCTGCTCCCAGATAAAGCGATCGATTTGATTGATGAAGCCGGATCTCGCGCTCGAATTCTTCACGGCAAGAAATTCTCGCTTGATAAGAGCATGAGTGAACGACTCAAACAGATTTTGCTCACCAAAGCAAGCGCGATCGCACAACAGGACTTTAAACGTGCTGGTGAAGTGAGATCGAGTGAGCTGACTCTGCAAGCAGAGGTTCAGACCGAGGCTCCAGCATTTGGTTCTGCAATCGTTGTGGATGAGGTCGATATCGCTCACATTGTCTCATCTTGGACAGGCGTTCCGGTGAACAAAGTCACCGAACTTGAGTCAGAACAGTTAATGCAGATGGAAGAAGTTTTGCATCAACGACTGATTGGACAAGAAGAAGCGGTCAGCGCGATCGCACGAGCTACTCGTCGGGCAAGAGTGGGCTTAAGCAATCCCAATCGCCCGATCGCATCATTTATTTTCTCAGGGCCAACGGGAGTCGGCAAAACTGAGTTAGTCAAAGCATTAGCCGCCTGCTTTTTTGGATCTGAATCGGCGATGATTCGACTAGATATGTCTGAGTTTATGGAGCGCCATACCGTTTCTAAGCTGATTGGTTCTCCACCCGGATATGTGGGCTATAGCGAAGGCGGACAGTTAACAGAAGCCGTTCGACGCAAGCCTTACACCGTTGTGCTATTTGACGAAATCGAAAAAGCACATCCCGATGTATTTAATTTGCTGCTGCAAATCTTAGAAGATGGTCGCCTAACCGATGCGAAAGGTCGGACTGTGAATTTCAAGAATACCTTGCTCGTGATGACCTCGAATGTTGGTTCCAAGGTGATTCAGAAAGGAGGCGGTGGACTCGGTTTTGAACTCTCGACGAATGCTCCAGAAGCATCTTATAACCGCACTGTTGCTTTGGTCAATGAAGAACTGAAGCAGTACTTTCGCCCAGAATTCTTGAATCGTTTAGATGACATCATTGTGTTCCGACAATTAACACATGATGAAATCAAACAAATTGCGAATCTCTTACTGAATGAATTTTCAGCTCGCTTGCTAGAACAAGGCATCACACTGGAAGTGAGCGATCGCGTTAAAGATCGCCTCGTCGAAACGGGCTATCACCCAGAGCAAGGCGCACGTCCGCTGCGACGAGCGATCACTCGTCTACTCGAAGATAGTCTAGCTGAGACGATTCTCTCTGGTCGAGTTAAGTCTGGAGATTCTGTGAAAGTCGATTTAGATGAGCATGGACAGATCGAGATTGTTTAAAGAATTTAGTCGAACAAGACTGTAACGAAATCAAACGCTTATATTTTTAGTAGAGGAATGCTTTGATTTTTAATATGAGCCTTTTATCTTATGGTCAAACGCTCACTTCAGGCATCGCCCACTGGTATTCAACAGGCTAAACGTGCGTTTGCTCTCAAAGGCTGGACGCAGGAAAATCTGGCAGGGGAAGTGAACTTAAAGACCCGTCAACCAATCTGGCGCTTTTTCACTGGGCAGCCCGTTGATCGCCAAATTTTTCTAGAAATTTGTTCGATTTTGGATTTAGATTGGCGCGAGATTGCACTTGATCCGCCTGTAGATTTTCCCGTACCTGGAGAACGAGCAAAAGCAGTTCCTCTCGATGTGGATAGTTTAGTCCAGCAAGTGCGATCGCAACATCGAGACACGATTCAAAATCAGTGCGGCATCTTGCAGTTACTTGATGTCAACCGTCCGGTGAGAATTGATGACATCTATGTCGATGTCAATATTTTAGAAGAAATTGCCAGCCAACAATGGTTCGAGATCGCTGAACTACAAAACATAGAACCGACTGACTTCGACCGTGTGGGCTTAGGAGACGTTGAGCAAAAGCAGATCCCAGGAATGCAGGCAGTCGAGACTTATTCAAAGCTGAGAGTTTTGGGAAAGCCAGGAGTCGGAAAAACCACTTTTTTGCAACATCTAGCGATTCAGTGCAATCGGGGAGAATTTGCTGCTGATCGAGTGCCGCTCTTTATGGCAATGAGAGAGTTTGCAGAAGAATCTAGACACAGTGGCACTTTTAGCCTTTTTCATTATGTTTGCTCTTGCTTTGTCCCTTCTGGCATTTCAGACCCCGCCGTGATTGAAACATTGTTGCAATCGGGTCGAGTTTTGCTATTAATGGACGGTATTGATGAACTGCTGAATCAGGACAGTGCATCGGTTCTACGAGAAATTCGTCAATTCTCAGATAAGTATCATCGCAATCAGTTTGTTGTTTCCTGTCGGACAGCGGCTCAAAAGTTGCAACTTCGAGGCTTCACCGATGTTGAGATTGCACCGTTCACCCAAGCGCAAATCACAACATTCGCGCAAAAGTGGTTCGCCGTATTCAGCCGAACAACACCGCGATTAGCGCAGAGCGCAACTCCGAAGGAACCGCAGCAAAATCAGTCCGTTGAGTTTCTGCAGAAACTCGACCTACCGGAGAACTGGCAGTTTCGCCAACTGGTTGTTACTCCTTTGTTTCTGCACCTTGCCTGCTGGGTGTTTCATGGTCAAGAAAAATTTCCAACAAAGCGGACTGAATTTTACAAGCAAGGACTCGATCTGCTGCTGGGGAAGTGGGATGAAGCCAGAGGAGTCGAACGCGATGATGCTTACCGAGGCTTTTTACTACCTCAGAAGCTAAGATTACTGAGCCAATTAGCAGCAGTCACTTTTGAGCAGGGTCAGTACTTTTTTGAACAACGTATTATTGAACAGTACATCGGAGACTATCTACGAAACTTACCGAATGCGTCGTTAGAACCCGAAGAACTGCAACTTGAAAGCGAGGCGATGCTAAAAGCGATCGAGGCACAGCACGGACTCTTAATTGAACGAGCGCGAGGCATTTTTTCATTCTCCTACTTGGCGTTTCAAGAATATTTCACGGCTCGCAAAATTGTCGCGAGTCATAATCTGCGAGCATTAGAGCAAGCATTAGGAAGCTTGGTGAGCCACATTACCGATCCCCACTGGCGCGAAGTGTTCTTGTTAACGGCAGCAATGTTGCGAAGTGCAGATTCGCTCGTGCAGTTGATGAAACAACAAATTGATGCGTTAGTGGCTCAAGACCCCTATTTACAAGATTTCCTAATGTGGGTCAGCCAAAAATCCCAATCGATTCCAATCGAACCGAAAGTTGCAACCACGCGCGCATTTTACCTTGCACTTGCTCAAGCCCCCCATACAGCAGGACAGTTTGCCTTAGCAAGTACCCTAGATCAAGGCATGTTTTTAGATGCGGCATTAGAGAACTTGCTGCTGGAGTTTGCCACCGACCATAGCCAGGATTTTGCCTATATCAATGCGTGTAGTGAAGCGCTCAACAACATTCTGGTGATGGTTCTGGATGCTGGATTCTATAAATCTCTGCAGCAGTTGAGAGATCAGTTGCCCGCTCCAAGTCAAAATCGAGAACGGCTTCAGGACTGGTGGCAGACAAACTATCCGGCTTGGGTGACACAGTTGAAAAGCACAGTTGCGCATTATCGTAACATTCAGCATCCCTGGCAGTTTAGTCCTGAGCAACAGCAAGTCCTACAGCGTTACTACGATGCCAACCAACTTCTGATTGATTGCTTGAATAGTAACTGTGAAGTCACAGCCGCAATTCGACAAGAGATTGAAGCGACGTTGCTCTTGCCTCAGAAAGAGTTAGAGGATCGAGAATGGCAAGGAGAATGAATTGCATCGAAATCAAACAATTCATACATGAAATCAAACATCGCTCTGTCAATGTGGTTGTAAAAGATTAGGGGAATGTAATCATGAGTGTGATTCAAAAATTAATCGTGAACGCAGACGCAGAGTGCCGCTATCTTACGCCAGGAGAAATGGATCAGATCAAAGGCTTTATGATGAGTAGCGATCATCGATTACGCTTGGTCAAAACCTTAACCGAAAGCCGCGATCGCATTGTTAAAGAAGCCACCAGACAATTGTTCCAGCGTCGTCCCAACTTAGTCTCTCCAGGTGGCAATGCTTATGGCGAGGACATGACCGCAACCTGCTTGCGGGATATGGATTACTACCTGCGCTTAATCACGTATAGTGTTGCTGCTGGAGAAACGACTCCGCTTGAGGAAATCGGATTGATTGGAGTGCGCCAGATGTACAATTCTCTTGGTACACCGCTTGAGGGCGTGGCTGAGGGTGTTCGTGCCATGAAAGCGATGACAACTTCACTTATGTCGGCAGAAGAAGCAAGTGAAGTTGGTACGTATTTTGACTATTTAGTTACTAGGCTTCAGTAAGCTAGAGTTTCATCTGTCCTTCGGCAGGACTTAGGTAACGATTTGTCTCGTAATCAATCAATTGAGTTAGAAAGTCAAGCAGCATTAATTTAGAAAGAACGTAGGAAGGCAACTCTGTTGTTTTACTGGGTCTATTGATATGTTGAACTTGAATAAACCTCTAAATCCTAAGCCCCTCAACGATGTCCAGATTCTTATTGTAGATAACGATCGGGACAATAGGGAACTCTATGCTTTTGTGCTTGAAGGCTGTGGTGCAGGAGTCATCACAGCAGGTTCAGTCCAGGATGGATTAGCTTTGCTGCATGGGTGGATACCTAAAGTTTTGATCTGTGAAATGAGATTTCTAGGTGAAAGTGTTTATCCACTGATTTGCCGAATTAGATATCTTGCGCGCAAGCATAGCAGAATGATTCCGATATTGATTATTTCAACCTGTTCTCGAACAGAATTTACTCAGCACTGGAGGTTAAAGACAGAAGGGTATTTACTCAAACCTGTGAGCCTCGATGATTTTGTAGATGAAGTTTGGAATCTGACCCAAGAGACGGAAATTACTTATCCACTCAACATTCAAAGTTGAGTACTGATGCAGAGAATCGGCAATGCATATTGTGCATTACTGAGTAGTAGGCTGAATTGATTGATACATTTAATCGATACTTTGGAGGAAAATGATATGTCTACTTCTTTAGCTCAAGGTGTCCTTGTCACGATTATTGGTGAAGCTGTCTTACAAGAGAGACTAATTCGTCTGTTATCAAAGCTAGGAGTATCCGGCTACACAATTATTCCAGCCCAAGGAGGAGGAAGCCATGGTAAACGCATGGGAGACATAGCAGGGTACAACACCAATATCGAACTCAAAACCATTGTCACTTTAGAAATTTCGGATCAACTGCTCGAAGACCTAAAGCAATATCAATCAACCCACGCTCTAATTGCATTTCGGCAAACCGTAGAAGGATTGTTTGATTAGATCTATCTTTGGAGAGATTCATCTGTTATGAGCTAAGAGATCGTTCACACAATATAGCTCAAGCAACAATTCCAACATGAAATCAAACACGGAGCTGACATACTCATGATTGTTAGCGTAATCAACGTTAACGAGTAACAAACGAAGGTGACACTCATGGCTGATATTGTTGATACTGCTGTTAAAGCTGGTTCTTTTAGCACTCTAGCTGCTGCTCTCAAAGCTGCTGGTTTAATTGAGACGCTCAAAGGTAAGGGGCCATTTACAGTGTTTGCACCCACGGATGAGGCCTTTGCTAAATTGCCAGCAGGAACAGTAGATGGATTGCTTAAAAACATTCCCCAACTCAAGAAAATCCTGACTTATCACGTCGTCTCCGGCAAAGTCATGGCTGCGGATGTAACTAAGCTGAAGTCAGCGAAGACAGTTCAAGGTTCAGATGTAAAGATTGATGCCTCAAATGGGGTTCAAATCAATGACTCTCATGTGACAACCCCCGATGTAGCGGCGGATAATGGAGTCATTCACATCATTGATACGGTACTTATGCCTGCATAAGTTAAGTAGCTGAGGAGTGGATCTCTAGATTCGTTCTCTAGAGGTAAGCTACAATAGATGAATTACTTTAGCTCTCACCCTTGTCTCTACAGAACCGGGTGGGAGTTTTCTATCAGTTGAATCACGCTAGATCCACAGCTTCATTTTGTCTAGTTCGTGATTTTCCATCAGGTTCGCAATTTTTATCTTCACTAGGATTATCAGAGGTCAATATGGATTCATCGATCGGACTCACTCTAGAGCAAGAATTCAACCTCAGAGAATTCGCAGATCAAGCTCATCAGATGTCCCGTGAGCAGGCTCAAGAATTTCTGATTGTACAGTATCGACTCATGTTAGTTCAGAAAACGATGTATCTAGGGCTTCTCAAGCAGGAATGGAAATTGGAACTCAATCCCACCAATATTTAAACTCAGGAGAAACATAATGAATGCTCAAGAGATTGTAGAACTCTATGCAACAGGACAACGAGATTTTAGCCATGTTAAACTGCTTCAAGTCTGCCTAACAGATGCCAAGCTGATTGGAGCCAAGCTGATTGGGGCTGAGTTAGTCAGAGCGGATCTGCGTGGAGCAAATCTCACTGATGCTCACCTTAACCAAGCAAAACTCAATCAAGCAAATCTAGCCGATGCCGCAATGATTCAAGCTTGCTTGATTCATGCAGACCTGAGTGGGGCAGACCTAAGTGGGGCGAATTTGACTCATGCAGATTTGAGCGGTGCAGATCTCAGTGAAGCTAAGCTAGGTGGGGCAAATTTGCGGAAAGCAGACTTGAGCAAGGCAGATCTAAGCGGTGCTGATTTACGAGGCGCAAATTTGACTGGAGCCGATTTGAGAGAGTCAGATTTGAGTGATGCAGACCTCAACGGCGCGCATTTGAGTGAAGCGAATCTAACGGGAGCAACAATTCAAGGAGCCAATCTCGACCATGCAGGGTTCAGTAAAACGATCATGCCTGATGGCAGCATTCATGACTAGCTTAAGGAATGCTCATGAACAATGATGGGTGTGACAATCATGCTTGAACGTAGTGTAGAAGTAGATGTGAGATGTTCCGTAGAACAGGTTTACGGTCTATGGGCAAATTTAGAAAACGTTCCTCGCTGGATGCCACTTGTCAAAAGAGTCAGTCGATTACCTGGGGATCAAGAACTCTGGCATTGGACGTTTGGTTTAGGCTTTCCGCTTCTGACTGAGTGGACTTCGCGCATTACTCAACGCATTCCTTTGCGTTTAATTGTTTGGCAATCAGTTTCTGGACTCTCAAACCGAGGTTCTGCCGAATTCTTTCCAAGCGATCGTGGTTGCCGCTTACGGCTGACGATCGCTTTCGACTTACCAGGAGGAATTGTAGGAGCTTTATTAGAGAGAGTTGGTGTGGATCGCTGGTTAGAAACTAATCTAATAGAAAGCTTAAATCAGTTTCAGTCGCAAATTGAAGCAGAAGTAATTCGACAGACTGTTCAATCAGGTGGCTAGAAAAGCTATTAAGCTCTACAATAGAGATACAGCGATCGCGCTACACGTCGCGAGGCGACCAAGATGAATGCTAATGAAGTCCTCAAACGATACGCAGACGGACAAAGGAATTTCAGAACAGAAGATTTGAAAAACTTGAACTTTGTGAAAGCAAATTTAAGCGGAGTTGATTTTACCGGAGCAAATTTGGCTGGATCAGACTTGAGCAGTTCAGACCTAAGCTATACAAACCTAAACTGGGCAACTTTGAAAGGAGCTAACCTTAGCGGAGCAAACTTAAAAGGCGCAAAACTGCCCAATGGCAGTATACACAACGACTTTTTGGAATCTGCTAATTACTTAGGTACTTAGTCTACTGAAGGCGAGAACTCTTAATGGGAGGAAGGGACATGGCGAAAGAGAAAAAAGGCAATAGAGAGGCTAAGAAACCAAAAGCAGAGTCTCAAGGTACTAAGAAACAGAAAAAAGACCCGAAAAGATATGACGGGAACACAACCGGATTATTTGGAAATTTGAAAAAGTAGAATCTGATTCTATTTTCCGCTTTTCTAACAAGCCAGAGTAAATGGTTTCTAGCTTCCACTGCTGATTCAGCAATAAGTCGGTGGAAGTTTTTTTATTCCAATTTATAATTCCAAAGTTCAAGATTTTATCTTTTTCACGATCGCATTAGAAAGCAGTTTTTAATATGTCTATTTCAACCAATACTTCCCTAAGAGTTCAGCCCCAAGAAAATTTTAACCTCAGCAGTCAAACTACGTTCGATCGTAGTACAACGAGCCAGCATCTCTGTCCTTGCTGTTCGTATGTTCTGCTTCGCCATGTCAGACTAGATGGAGTGTACTGGCGATGTAGTCATTGTCATGCAGAGATGGCTGTTTGGCGTAGTGCATAGCTGGAAATAAGCACCTTACACAGCATCCTGATTAAGGCTAGAAAAAGCTGATCAAAAGCTGGAGACTGCTGAAGGGTTCCATGCAGCAATTTTGACAGGTGTGGGGCAACTCTTCAACGCTAGCACGCACCATTCGCATAATTTGAACCCAGATTCCATCGAACTTCATTTGAGCAGTATTTTCCCATCTCTACATCTGTAATCCTGTAGAGTGTATTCGCTATATTCCTGTTCTTCAATTGATTTGCAAGCAGCTAGTAAGTCCATGGCTTAGAGGCAAGCAGTTAAGAGTCACCAACACCTTAATTAAAAATTCGGCTGTTCCTTACCTTACCTTAACCATTTTTCTACGTTATTTCCGTTATTCTCAACGTTGGTGCATTATGCGTTGACATCTTTCCTCTCAGTACTTCATTGACTGTTAATTCGTTTGTTCTTTTGAGCGGTTCTGCCAAACTATGTCTAATTTGTACGAAGTTGTAGCGAAAGGGGGACCATTGATGCTTCCCCTCGTTGGTTTATCGGTTGCCTCTTTTGCATGTGCCTTCGATCGTGCAGTATTCTGGTTTCAAGTGCTCAGAACCGAAGACCGAGTCGCACATCATATTTTAGACGCAGCACAATATAGCTTGACCGATGCTCGAATGATTGCGGAGAAAGCCAGTTCGCAACCGATTGGACGCTTCATGTTAGCGGCTCTAAAACTCAACCAGCCCAACCCAGAAACTTTCCGATTGGCACTGGAAACGGCGGGTGATGAAGAATTTGCCAAAATGCGCAGAGGCGACAAGATGTTAGAAACAGCCGTCGCGATCGCGCCCCTGCTCGGATTGCTAGGAACTGTAACAGGTCTGATGTTGACCTTTGCCAACTTGAACGTAGGCGGCGCAACGCTCGGAGCAGAACAAACCACCAAAGCGGCAGCCGGAATCGCTGAAGCACTCACAACCACGGCTTGCGGTATGGTCGTCGCAATCATTGCGTTGGCACTTCTAAGAGTCTCTGTCACTCTGCAATCTCAGCAGATGGAGTATTTCTCTAAAATCGGTGGCGAGTTAGAACTGATTTATCGCCAAGTTTGGTACGAACCTTGGACAAATGAATTGGCGAAAGCAGGATCGGCTCAGTTATCTTCTGAACTCTCTGTCGGGAGCTAGGCATGAAATTTAACAAATACCAGCAAAGCCAAATTCCAGAGGTGAATCTCGTTCCGATGATGGACGTGATTATGACGATTCTGACGTTTTTCATCCTGGTATCGATGACGCTAACCAGTTCCAAATCTGTGGACGCAACGCTGCCTAGTACCGATAAAGGAGTCAACAATAAACCTGCTCCTGATCCGCTGATCATTGGAATGACACGGGCAGGACAAACAGAAATTAACAATGCAACCGTCACAGAAACGCAGATTGCAGAACAGGTTGCAGCTTATTTTCAAAGAAATCCACAGGGCGCGATCGTGCTCAAAGCTGATAAGTCGCTTGCTTACGAAAAAGTGGTTCAAACTCTGGGAACGCTGCGAGATGTCGGAGGCGATCGCGTTTCTTTAGCGATCGAGTAGAGAGAGCGCGCAGAATGGATAGTTTGATCGGGACATTCATCATGTCCCGATTTTTCTTAGCTTTTCGGATCTTTGAGCCACGTTACAATGATCGTTCCAGTTTGATCTTTCGTGGGGATCAAATTTAAGTAGAACGTAGTACTTCCTTTCTTTAAGCGATACAAGTTACCGCCGCCATACTGACCTTGCTCTGAAATCTCAAAGAAACCTGATAGTCCAGCCGCAGACATGGATTGATAGAAGTTCATCGGATTTTGACCTTGTGCTAGCTTCGGTGTTCCATCAATTCCGGGGCGCAAGTCTGGAATCGCTCCCTGCTGCAACTCTGCCTCACTCACAATGTTATAGAACATCTGCGGTTGAGCAAAGTTTTCCGGTGAAGCAGTGTTCGCAGGATTATCTGAGCGATCGGCTTCTACTAAGAGATCCGCCAAAATTTGGTAGTACTCTTCAGGCGGACTCACTGATTCCTTCAAGGTTGCGAGATCAGTCACCTTTTGTTCAGAGAGCAAAATTACTGTTGTAGGAGCGTCAGCAAATAAGCTGAGAAACAGCGTTTGACCATTTTTAGCCGTCACGGTGTAGATCTTTGCGTTCGCGTTCTCTTCAGCTAAGGTAACAGTGAATCCTTTTGCTTTGGGTTGCGATTGATAAAAGGCTGCTACTGTGGGTAAATTTGCAGTCGCAATCCGGCAATTCTCACCTAACCCTTTGCCAAAACAATCCGGAGTAGAGGGTTGATAATGCGGGAAATCGACAAACGAGGTTGCCCCACCACTGGCAGGATTTGCAACTTGACCTTTTTCAGGAGGTGCTTCTTGCGATCGCGCCGCTTCGGGCTTGGGTGGTTCTGGTTTGATCACAACCGGATTTGCCGCAGGGCGATTGATTTTAGGCAAACTGGGTTTATTGGGATTTGCAATCTTCGCTTTATTTTGTACCTTCACTTTTGTTGTCGGAAGCTGCGTAATTTTAACGGGTGCTTCCTTATTTTCAGGCGGCTTTGGTTTTTCCTGCGGGAATGGAGCAAACAATAAGAGAGCGTGCATTCCAATTGCTGCTAAAAGCATCGGTCGGATGAAGGCACGCGCTGGAGCAGGGATCGCTGGCATAACAGGCATTGAGAGAGTTTTAGTCATGGGATTCAGTCAGATTGAACGTCAACACAAGAAATCGATTGAGAAGAAATCGATCGAGAAAAAGTTACAGTGAGGAAGGCTCCAGCTATTTTGCAATTCCTCAATGTGGCTTGAAATTTCTAGCCGTCTACATAAACCTGAACTCTTACATGCCGAGCTAAAAAGCTCCAGAACATTTCAGTTGTGATCACTTAAATATTTCTTGAATTTCAGAATGTTGTCATCATTTTCATCGTTTGTGAATACAGATGAGCATTTCTGTTTTCTGGAATACAGGGAGGTAGGCTACACCTTATCTGTACCAATATACATCTCAAGGTGGATTTGTAGCGATAACTTTACTGAGACATTTAGTACATCGCATGTGTAAAGAATCTATTTCACTAGCATTCCAATTTGGTTAACCTAAGATTTAACCAAATTTAACCAATTATTATTTTTTCGTTTGTCTTCACTTAACTACTAGAGTTGTAGGGTGTTCAGTGTTACCTAAATTGATGCACCACAGTCTTTGCTCAAGGACACAACACAATGGCACTCTCGACAGCTTTTCGCCGCGCTGCTACTGCGTCTGTAGTAACCATTGCGCTCACGCTTACTCCAGTTTTGACCGCGATCGCCGAAGCCGTCACACTCAATGGAGCTGGCGCAACTTTCCCGGCACTCCTGTATGAACGGTATATTTCCGAATTTAAGAAGAAGAATCCTGGCGCGACGGTGAACTATCAAGCAATCGGAAGCGGCGGTGGGATTCGCCAAACTATCGCAGGCGTTGTAGACTTCGGCGGTAGTGATGCGGCGATGACCGATGACGATATGAAGAAGGTCGATCGCGGCGTGATTTTAGTCCCAACGGCAGGTGGTTCTGTCGTGCCCATCTTCAATCTTCCTGGGGTTTCTAACCTTAAACTTGGTCGCGAAGTGCTACCGGACATTTTTTCAGGTCGGATCACCCGTTGGAATGACCCAAGAATTGCGAAAGATAATCCGGGTGTGAATCTACCTAACTCCGACATTAAGACCGTTGTTCGTGCCGATGGGAGTGGGACAACGTTTGTGTTTGTAAACCACCTCAGTGCAGTCAATCCGTACTTCAGAGGGCGTGTGGGCGTGGGAACAGCCCCCAAATGGACGACAAATCCGTTGAAAGGGCGGGGCAATGCAGGGGTTGCCTCTACTGTTCAGAAAACGTCGGGATCGATTGGCTATGTTGAGCAATCTTATGCTGAGAAAAATAAGCTGAACGTTGCTCAGGTGCAAACGAAGCGGGGGGAATGGTTGTCTCCGTCACTAGCAGAGACCAACAAAGCCATTGCATCCTTGAAACTCCCGGATAATTTTCGGGTGTTTGATGGAGATCCAGACGCAGGATATCCGATTACAGGGCTGACCTGGATGATGATCTATCGCCGCTATGACAACCCTGAAAAAGCAGCAGCCGTGAAAAAGTGGGTTGAATGGGTTCTTACAGAAGGTCAAGAACTCAATGATGACTTGAATTTTGCTCGAATTGCACCGAATGATGTGCAACGGATTTTGCAAGTGGTCAGAAACGAAGTCAAGCCCTAGTTTCTAAAAATTCCTCCTCACACTTTTACATTGTTTCTTCACGCCTTTTGAGCTTACGCGCTCGAAGTTGAGCGATCGAGATAAAGGAGCCGTGCCGTCAGAGTTGCTTTTCATTTTCGATGCTGAATTTCGAGTCGCGTCGGCTCTTCCTTCAATTTTCATTCATTCTTGCGATGTGAGGACTATCAAATGTTACGAACAGTTTGGCATTCCCTTGTGTTATTGCCTGGGTTATTTTCTATCTTTGCGATCGCGGCTGTTGCTGAAACTTCGCCTGCATTAACGCAAGTCGAAACTTCAGTCAATCAGCTTGCAAGCGAAGCCCAACCTTCACAGCTTGCTGGTCAGGTTACTTCGGTTTCTCAACTTTCTGATGTTCGCCCGACAGACTGGGCATTTCAAGCGTTACAGTCTCTCGTTGAGCGGTATGGTTGTATTGCAGGCTATCCCGATCGTACCTATCGAGGCAATCGTGCTTTAACGCGCTACGAATTTGCAGCAGGTTTGAATGCTTGCCTCGATCGCGTCAATGAATTGATTGCAGCAGCAACCACTGATTTAGTGAAGCGAGAAGATTTAGCAACTCTGCAAAAGCTCCAAGAAGAGTTTGCAGCAGAGTTAGCAACGCTGCGGGGCATGGTGGATAGTTTAGAAGCGCGCACCACTACGCTAGAAAAACAGCAATTCTCGACAACCACCAAGCTGACCGGGGAAGTCATTTTCTCGGCAGCACAAGCGTTCGGAGATGAAAGAGCGATCAACTCTGATCAACAACGAATCATTGATGCAGCAGCAACGCCCGCAGCACGGGAAACAGCAACTACAGCCGCGATTGGAGCAGGATCAGCGCGAAATGTACAAGAGAATCTAACCTTGTCTAGTCGGGTGCGAATTGGTTTTGATACCAGTTTCACAGGTCGCGATCGCTTAAGAACTCAACTGCAAGCCCGGAACATTCCCTCTTTTTCAGGTGCAGTCACCAACACAAACATGGCTCGTTTGGGCTATGACGGCAGCAATGACAACAGTGTTTCATTGCGTCGCCTAGAGTATCGTTTCCCACTCGGAGATCAAACCACGGTCTTTGTTGGAACGGGAACGGGTGACGGGTTAGAATTCAACGATTCTATTCCGACCCTCAGTCCTTTTGAATCCAGTGGTTCTGGTGCAATTTCCCGCTTTGGTCGCTTTAACCCAATCTACCGTGCTGGTAGCGGAACGGGTGTGATTGTAAACCATCGCTTAGGGCGAGAATTTACCGTTGGCAATCGGTTTACCTTGTCTTTAGGTTATTTAGTCCCCACTGGAGATGCACAAGATCCAAGCCTCGATCGAGGTTTATTTAGTGGCAACTATGCAGCGATCGGGCAGTTAGTCTATCAACCGACCCCTAATTTTGGACTTGGCTTTACCTATGTAAATGCCTACTACACAGCGGGTTCGGGCATCTCAGGTAGCACAGGCAGTGGCTTTGCTAACAATCCATTTGGTAGCACAGGTAACATTAACGGCGCGGGGAATATTCCAACCACTACAAATCAATTCGGACTCCAAGCAAATATTCGGTTGAATCCTGGCTTAACATTAGCAGGCTGGGCAGGTTATACCGATGCGAAGGCAAATCGCCGAGTCAACACGATTTCTGGTCAAGGAACCGCTCTCAATCCAGCGGTTCAGGATGGAGATAATGCTTCTATCTGGAACTGGTCAGTCGGACTTGGGTTCCCTGATCTCTTCAAAGAAGGGAATTTTGGCGGATTAATCTTTGGGATGCCGCCGAAAGTGACGAGTAGTGATTATGGCCCGACCACAGGAACGGGCGTGATTCGTCGCCGTCGCGATCGCGATACTTCTTATCACTTGGAAGCATTCTACCGCTATCGCTTGAATGACAATATCGCCATCACACCGGGTGTTCTGGTGATCTTTAATCCAGAGCACAATTCGGCAAACGATACGCTCTTGATTGGCACCATTCGTACCACATTTACCTTCTAAATCTACCCTTGGGGTACTTCAGATCTGTGAGTACCCCTTTTCCTTGCCTTGCTGCTGTTTCCCAATCCCAATTGTCACCCAATTGTTATGAGTTCTTCGCTTTCTTCACGATCTCCATCTCCATCACCTTCGATTACGGATGGAAATACAGCATGGCTTGATCGGGGCTTTGCTTGGGTGCTTCAGGCTGTTGCATTAGCCTCGATCGGAGTATTGCTGTGGATGGGTTGGGTGATTTTTAAGTCTGCTGCTCCCGCAATTCAGGCATTTGGGTTGGGATTTTTATCGCGTCAGGAATGGGATGTCAATCAGCTTCAATTTGGTGCTCTGACTTACATTTACGGAACTCTTGTGAGTTCTTTTATTGCACTCTTATTTGCGGTTCCAGTTGGCATTACCGTTGCCATTGTGACGAGTGAGAAATTCTTACCTGCGGTAGTGCGATCGCTGTTAGGATTTCTAGTCGAACTGATTGCTTCAATCCCTAGTGTCATTATTGGTTTTTGGGGAATCTTTGTCTTGATTCCATTTATGAAACCGATTCAACTCTGGCTGCATCAGCAATTCGGTTGGATTCCGTTCTTTAGTACTGAAACCTTTGGACCAAGTTTACTCGTTGCTGGAACGATTCTAGCTGTGATGATCTTACCCACGATCGCAGCAATTAGCCGAGATGTGATGACAAGCATTCCGCAAGAGTTAAGAACTGCTTCGATGTCACTCGGTGCAACGCGGTGGGAAATGATTTTCACCATTCTCTTACCTGCGAGTGCTTCAGGAATTGTCGGAGCCGTCATTTTAGCGTTGGGTCGGGCGTTAGGCGAAACGATGGCTGTAACGATGGTAATTGGGAATTCGGATCAAGTTAGCTTATCGTTGCTAGATGCAAGTAATACGATTCCTGCAATTTTAGCAAACCAATTTCCCGAAGCATTAGATGAATTACATATCGGCGCATTGATGTACTTAGCATTGATTTTATTTGCATTAACGTTAATCGTTAATATTATCGCGACCGTATTGGTAAAAATCGTAAGCTTCAAGCGTTAGTCTTTTATTGATTTTGATCAATGTCAAGTTTTTTTGATCGGCAACTTACAAAGCCATTATCGGTTGATCGCCGTTTGTTCAGTTATGGGATGAGTGCGATCGCAGTTCTGCTCACCGGACTCGCGTTACTTCCGCTTTTGTCTATTTTGTTTGAAATTCTCCGTCAAGGTTTACCCAATTTGCGATGGGAAGTTTTGACGAATCTTCCTGCTCCAGTGGGGGAAGCAGGTGTCGTAAGCGGATTTGCTAATGCGATTCAAGGTACAGTCCTCATGGTTGGACTTGCCGCGATGATGAGTATTCCGTTTGGTATTCTCACAGCTATCTATCTCGTTGAAATTGGACGTGGAAATACTATTGCTCAGATTGTTCGATTTGTGATGTCAATCTTGAGTGCAGTTCCCTCGATCGTAGTTGGTGTTTTTGCTTATGCAGTGATTGTACTTTCTACGATTTTGGGATATCGCGGTTTTTCTGCATTAGCGGGTGCATTCGCATTAGCCGTGATTATGCTACCCATCATTGTTTTGTCAACCGAAGAAGCATTAAAGCTAGTTCCAACTCAGCAGCGTTTAGCTTCCGCCGCATTGGGTGCTAACTCGATTCAAACAACCTTCAAAGTTGTATTGAAAGCGGCATTACCTAGTATTACGACTGGAGTTTTATTAGCGATCGCTCGTGTTTCTGGTGAGACAGCACCATTACTATTTACTGCATTGTTTAGTCAGAACTGGGTCGAGCAAGCTTTCAACCCAACGCCATCACTATCCGTGATGATTTACAACTATGCAAGCTCAGCCTTTCCTGAGCAAAATCAATTAGCTTGGTCAGCATCGGTTGTGCTGTTGGGCATTGTTATTCTCACCAATTTACTGTCCCGGTTGATCACTCGTCGCCATCCATAACACTATGAAACCCGATTCCAGTATGCAATTTGCTTCTCAAGCCACCGATTTAGCCCTTTGTGTCAAAGATTTAGCCGTTTACTATGGCACTCGCAAAGCGATAGAAGGTGTGTCGATCGAGATTCCTTCTGCACAGGTAACCGCGATCATTGGTCCTTCGGGCTGCGGTAAATCTACATTTATCAAAACACTGAATCGCATTGGTGAGCTTGAGAGCAATATGCTTATCGAAGGAACGATTCAGTTCTTTGGGCAAGATATCTATAGTAATCGGGTCAATCTCAATCGCTTGCGGCGGCAAATTGGCATGGTCTTTCAGAAGCCGAACCCGTTTCCAATGAGCATTTACGATAATGTTGCCTATGGAATTCGCGTGTTTAGTCGTCCTTCCCGCTCAATGTTGGATGAAATGGTAGAATCTGCCCTCAAAAGTGCAGCGCTGTGGAATGAAGTCAAAGATCATTTGAACAAGTCAGCCTTAAGCTTGTCAGGTGGGCAACAGCAGAGGCTTTGTATTGCCAGGGCACTAGCTATCAAACCCAGAGTCCTACTCATGGATGAGCCATGTTCGGCGCTCGACCCGATCACAACAATGAAGATTGAAGAACTGATCCAGGAATTGCGGGAACAATTCACGATCGTGATTGTGACGCACAACATGCAGCAAGCCGCACGGATCAGCGATCGAACTGCATTTTTTAGTACCGATGAAAGCCAAATTGGACAATTAATCGAAGTTGATGCAACGAGTAAAGTATTTAGTGCAGCAACCGATGTCCGCACCCGCAATTATGTCGAGGGTCGCTTTGGTTAGAAAATTTTGGGCATCATACTGCTTGAAGCGGTAGGTAGATAGGAGCAATGAACTTGAAGATAGTTGCTGCGTTTGCGTCTCGCCCTGAACTGGAAGTTCGGGCTAACAGTGCGAAGTGGGTTGAAACCCACTGAAGAAGACGTTGCGATTGGCTGTTAGTCCAGTTTAGTGGACTTCGCACGGGTAGCCCCGAATTCATTCCGGGGCGAGTCAGCAACGAAGCGAGAGGACTCGCCCCGGAATGATGTTTAATCATGCCCATCTACTTATTTTCTTCGAGTCTAAGAATTCATAACGATTCCCCAAACTGCATTTTGGTCGAGTCTTTCCTGACATACAATAATCAGCGAACCACTTTTAATTGCTGTCATGAGCGACTCGAACGACACAATCTTCGGCAAGATTATTCGTAAAGAAATTCCTGCTGATATTGTCTACGAAGACGATCTTGCCCTTGCCTTTCGCGATGTGAACCCACAAGCCCCCGTTCATATCCTGGTCATTCCCAAACAACCGATCGCGAAACTCGCCGATGCCGAATCTCAGGATCATGCCCTGATGGGCCATCTCCTCCTCACTGTTAAACGGGTCGCCGAACAGCAGGGACTCAGCAACGGTTATCGAGTTGTCATCAATACAGGTGAAGATGGCGGACAAACCGTGTATCATATGCACCTACATCTTCTGGGCGGTCGATCGATGAGTTGGCCCCCCGGATAGAAGCGGTTTACGCTACGATCGAACTCAGCGCAATCGGAGGAAGGACAACGGTTTACACACGCCCTTTAGCTCGTCTCATCGAGCAACTTCAACACCTCCCAGGTGTCGGTCCTAAATCAGCCCAACGTCTCGCACTACACATCCTCAAACGTCCCGAAGAAGAAGTGAAAGCTTTGGCAATGGCGTTGATGGAAGCGAAGCTGCAAGTTGGGTTCTGTTCTGTTTGCGGTCATTTGTCGGCTGAACCCGTTTGTGAGATTTGTCGATCGCCTCAACGCGATGCGAAAACCATTTGTGTTGTGGCAGAGTCTCGTGATGTGATTGCGCTTGAGAAAACGCGGGAATATCGCGGGAAATACCATGTTTTAGGCGGGTTGATTTCCCCGATCGATGGGATTGGTCCTGAGCAATTGAATATTAAGCAGTTAATTCGACGAGTCAGCCAGCAGAAAGTAGAAGAGGTGATTCTTGCGATTAGTCCGAGTGTGGAAGGTGAAACAACGACGTTGTATGTCGGGAGTTTGCTCAAACCCTTTACTCGTGTGACTCGGATTGCATTTGGGCTACCAATGGGTGGAGATTTAGAATATGCCGACGAAGTGACTTTAGCACGAGCATTGGAAGGTCGGCGCGATTTAGAGGGGGTTTGAGCCGCTTCAGATTAATCAATTTGTCTGGGTGATAGGAAGTCACTCTAATTTTGATGCGTTAAAAGACTAGATAGATCAAGTTTGAAACTCAACTCAGCGGCACCAGCTTTAGCCAAATTCGTCAGTTTCTGCGCGATCGCGTTCAAATCTCTCCGACTCAATCTGTCACGTTCAGGAGATTGAATATACTTCGGAGTCTGGTTTAAAATGTTCGGTTGTATGAGTGGAACCAGTTGTCCTGAAAGCCAACCACGACTATCGTAAGCCAACTCCCAAGGCTGGATGAGGAAGACCCCTGATGGCTGATGTGGAACCGCAGAAATCAGTGTGAAAGTGTTGTCCTTCAGCCCAGCAACATCTCCAACGGAAAGAGAAAGACTGAGACCGAAGGGATTGCCGTCTACAGTCTTGCTTCTACTTTGGAAAACAATCTCTCCCGGTGCATTCGGATTGGGACGAACTGCGCGCGCATTCAAAATCGTTTCTGTGGTCGGATCAATCTCACCGATCGTCACCGTGTCAGTTTGTTTATACATGAGAAATAAGAACGCTTGACTCAGGGTTTTACCGACAGAAGTTAATGTTTCACTCAGACGACTGAGAAAAGTTTTGGAAAAAGCAGGATCTGGAGATAGAGTCCTTAAAGATCCTGATGTAAAGAAAGGGGAGCTTACAGTTGCGGACAGTTGATCTGGGAAAAGTGATGGCAGCGTAGCTCTGTCGATCAGCGTTAACTCAGTCGATAATTTAGATGAAGTTTGCATTGGTTGCTCCCCTGGATTCAACTCGCTAACTCTTCTGATTCTTTGCTGATTTTAATCACTAGGTTGCAGCAGGCGATTGCAGAAAAGTGCAAAGGTTATCGTTCAGTATCTAAGAACATTCCCGACTTAAAATCAAATCGCCATTTGAAAGTTGATACACCCCCTGCGGCTCAATGATTGGTTCACCGCGTTGCCAACTTGCAGCCGGACTCACAGGTTGAATCGTTCCAGTGGAGTAAATAGAGATATCTCCAGGATTTGTGGGTAATCCACCTGCGCCAATAATGTAGAAAGTATTTTGGCGATCGCGAACCATACAGCGATTGGCAAGCAGTTGGTTTGGATCAACCGAATTTTGCGAAAGTTGTGTCAGATCGTTTTGTAAAAAAGTAATATCTGGCACTCCAGTTACCGTACCAAACACCACACCACTTGCATTGACATCAACACGACCATTGGTGAACAACGCATTGAGCGCCTCGCGATTCGTTGTCGGTGGCGCAGAACGATAAAGCGGATCGCTCAAAAAAGCACGAGTCTTAAATTCAATTCTGCCCCCGTTCCCTGCTGGCGCAAACGCTAAAATATCACTGTTCTCTAAAGCCACGATCGCATCTGCATCTAAAGTAATATTGCCACCATTACCCACGTTACTATCTGTAGTAATCTTACTATTTCTCCATAGTGCAATTGTCCGAGCCTCTACAGTAATCTTACCTCCCTCCCCCAAGCCCTGACTACGAGCCGTGATTTGAGTGCTATCCGTTAAATTGATGGAACGACCTGTAATCCTAATATTTCCACCTCTGCCCATTTCGTTTGAAATGCGTGTCGCAAAAATTCCATTCACAATGCCTTGGGTAGCAAATTGAGAGGTCGAGGTCAGATCGCCTTGAACATTGAGCAAGATATTGCCTGCATTTCCTTGATCGAAGTTACTAGCACTGATACCTGCTCCATTGACCAGAAACAGTTCAGACGCATTGACTTGAATCGTTCCACCTTGACCACTGACCAGCCCACTTCTGTTACCAGAATTAATGACTGCACCCGGAAATCGAATAATCCGCTCGTTAAAGTTGGGATCAAAGCCAATCAACCGAGCAGTTCCGGTTGCATTAATTGTAATATTGCCAGCTTTGCCACTTCCTTGCGTCAAGGCAGTCAGTTGCGCCCCACCGCTCACCTCAAATGTATCGGTGTTGATCGTAATACTGCCGCCTTCACCACTACTGGTCGTCCGCGTATTGACCAATGCACCATCAGCGAGTCGAAAACTTCTCGTTCTCATCGAAATATTCCCTGCTTTCCCGCCGGCCCCTGTACTACTGGATAGGGCACTAGAGTTGCCGCTGATTGTTCCGGTGCCAGAAATATTGACGGAATCTCTTGCCACAATTGTGATGGTTCCTGCATCTTTATCAGCACTAAAGGTTTCAGTAATGAAGGAAGTTCCTCCTGTTAAATTCAGCTTGTCAGTTTGAACAGAGATTGCCCCACCTGTTCCTTGCCCAAATGAGACAGAGGCAATGATCGCTTCATCTGAAGCATTCAAAGTTTCTGCTTGAATGACAATATCGCCTGCATCTCCAAGACTGTTCATCAGTGTATTGGAGAGGACGATCGCGCCATCAGTCAAATTCAACTGTCTCGTCTTGATAAAAATTGAGCCCGCATTCCCCGAAGCACCATTTGTCACCTGATTGTAAATGCCTGATAGGGTCAGCGTTCCAAAGCTAGAGCCAATCGGTTCAAGACCAGAACCGGAAAGATGGATTTCGTTTGCATTGAGGGTAATGATGCCCCCATTCCCTGCGCCTTCAGTCCCAGCAACAAACCGCGCACCTTGATTCGCAGTCAACCGATTTGCATTCACCACCAAAGAACCATTCTTTGCACCCCGGACTGACACTCTCGCTCTGTTATCGAGCGTGACATTTGCCAGTAAGCGATCGCTAGGAAATTGCAGTCTGAATGTTTCGCCATTCATGCTCAATCCAACCGTGCCTGAGCTTGCCAGCCCTCCGAGTTCGAGATGTCCTTCCAGTGCATTGAGATTGCCATTATTGAGGAGAATATCCCCACCGACGAGGAGTAAACTTCGACCGTTGGGTACGCGCAATCCCGTAATCGGAATTCCACCAGGGCTGACCAGTCCAGTAAGCGTATTTGCATTATTCCGAATTTGCCCGGTTGTTGCTTGACTGAACAAAAATGCAGAGGGATCGACGGCAAGTAATGGATTTTGGGAAGGCACAGAAGCGGTCGCCGAGAACGTTGCACCTCCTGGAAATTGCAGTGCATCTGCTGTGGTTGCAACAAATGAGCCACCGATCTCCAATTGAGCATTTTGACTGAAGAGAATACCATTTGGGTTAATCAGGAAAAGATTTGCACTGCCTTGCGATCGCAAAACTCCATCAATCTCTGATTGCTTTCGACCCGTGATCCGCGCAAAAATATTAACAATACTGGAATCATTGAGAAAGCTAGCAATGCTTTGCGTTGGGACATCAAATTGTGCAAAGCTATGAAATAAGTTTCTGCTTCCAACGGTTGTTCCGCCTGTAATCTCAAAAATGGCTCCCTTGGGAGTTACAGTTGTATTTGTTGAGCCATCACTAATGATTTGAGCAGTTGTCGGGCATGTCACTGTAAGCGTCGCCATACACCCAATGATCCTTAGCCAAGTGCAATGATTCATGAACGCAGCCCCTGAATAGAACTCTGGAAAGACTGAATCTACATCAAGCTTTTCCGGAGGTTGGTTCTGATGATATTGTTTCTTTCAGGGTTAATCAAGGTTTCGTCGTAGGTCTCCTTGACAAGAAGAAGGATTGTTCTCACAAATGCAAGCTACGATAAAATTGAAGCGGTAGATCAATTCATAGCTATGGGTAAAGAAGAAAAACTCCTCAAATATTGGCGCGAACTCTCATCTGTAGATCAAGACCGCGTTCTGGAGTTTACACAGTCGCTTCAGGAAAATCATCGTCCGACAGAAACTAAGCAAATGAATTCTAGAGAGCGAGTTTGGCAAGCTTATCTAGAATCAGAACAAGAAAATCAAAAGGTCTATCAACGTCTTGCAAACTCCTGAATTTTGAGCATGAAAGGGAGGGCATTGCACCCTCCCAGGTTTAGTAAGTAATTAGCTTTCGTAAGCATCCATTGGTAGACAGGAGCAAACTAGATTACGATCGCCAAAGGCATTATCAATTCGTCCAACGGCTGGATAGAATTTGTTTGCTTTTGTCCATGCCGTCGGGAAAATTGCCTCTTGCCGTGGATAAGGACGATCCCAAGTCTCAGACGTGAGATCTGCAACTGTGTGAGGTGCATTCTTCAAGAGATTGTTCGTGCGATCGACATTGCCATTCTCAATGGCTCGAATCTCTTCTCGAATCGCAATCATGGCATCACAGAAACGATCGAGTTCCGCTTTCGATTCACTCTCAGTCGGCTCAACCATGACCGTTCCTGCCACAGGCCAAGAAACTGTTGGCGGATGGAAGCCATAATCGATCAATCGTTTTGCAATGTCATCGACTTCGATATCTGCATTTTTCTTGAATTCACGCAGATCGAGAATACATTCATGCGCGACCCAGCCATTCTTGCCCTTGTACAACACGGGATAATGTCCTTCCAGGCGTTTTGCAATATAGTTCGCGCTCAGAATGGCAATCTCAGTTGCCTCGGTCAAGCCTTGACCGCCCATCATTGCAATGTACATCCACGAAATCGGCAAAATGCTAGCACTGCCCCAAGGCGCGGCTGACACGGCTCCAATTCCCGATTCTCCACTCGTTGCCACAACCGAATGATTCGGCAAGAACGGAACAAGATGCGAAGCGACTCCAATAGGGCCAACTCCAGGGCCGCCACCTCCATGCGGAATACAGAAGGTTTTGTGCAAGTTCAAATGGCACACATCTGCACCAAAATCACCGGGACGACACAAGCCGACTTGAGCATTCATGTTTGCGCCATCCATGTAGACTTGCCCCCCGTTCTCGTGCACGATCGCACAAATCTCTCGAATGCCTTCTTCAAACACACCATGCGTTGAAGGATAAGTCACCATCAAGGCTGCTAGATTCTCTCGATGCTGTTCAGCTTTTGCTTTGAGATCTGCAATGTCGATGTTGCCTTCGTGATCACATGCGATCGCAACAACTTTCATCCCTGCCATGACTGCACTCGCTGGATTCGTGCCATGAGCAGATTGAGGAATCAAACAGATCGTGCGATGAGTATCACCCCGACTTTGATGATACTGACGGATAACGAGCAAGCCAGCATACTCACCTTGAGAGCCTGCATTCGGTTGCAATGAAATGCCTGCAAATCCGGTAATTTCAGACAGCCAGGATTCGAGCTGTTGGAACAACGTTTGATAGCCTTGAGTTTGATTCGTCGGTGCAAAAGGATGAATCTGTCCGAACTCTGGCCAAGTAATCGGAATCATTTCAGCAGTTGCATTTAACTTCATCGTGCAAGAGCCGAGCGGAATCATCGCAGACGTAAGAGAGAGATCTCTCGACTGCAAGCGATACATGTATCGCAGAAGTTCCGTCTCCGATCGATAAGCCGAAAAAGTTGGATGAGTCAGATATTTGGAAGTCCGAATAAACGCAGATGGAATTTGAGGATCAGGAATCGCAGGCAGCGATCGACCTGCAAAACAACCGACTAAATCGAGTAAATCCGCTTGAGACGTGGTTTCATCGATCGAGATCCCCACGGTATCGGAATCAATCTTGCGTAAGTTGATCCCTTTCTGCAACGCACGCGCCAGAACAGCATCCGCATCACATTCGACTTTGAGCGTGTCAAAGTAAGGCTCAGTTCCAAGCTTGAGTCCGAGTTTTTGCAGCGCGATCGCTAATTGTGCAGTTAAACGATGAACGCGATCGGCAATTTTTCTCAAGCCTTCTGCACCGTGATACACCGCATACATGCCCGCAATCACAGCGAGTAAAACTTGGGCTGTACAAATGTTGCTCGTTGCTTTATCCCGGCGAATATGTTGCTCGCGAGTTTGCAGCGCCAGTCTCAAAGCAGGCTGACCATTACGATCTTTAGAAACACCAACTAATCTTCCAGGCAATTGGCGTTTGTAAACTTCTTTCGTCGCAAAGTAAGCCGCATGAGGGCCACCATAACCGAGCGGAACCCCAAATCGTTGAGTATTGCCGATCGCAATGTCAGCTCCAAATTCTCCCGGTGCTTTCAGCAGGGTCAAACTCAACAGATCAGCCGCAACCGTCACTAATGCGCCCGCTTGATGAGCACGATCGACAAATTCAGAATAGTCATAAATCGCGCCATCGGTTGCGGGATATTGCAGCAATGCCCCAAAGATCGGAGTGTCAAATTCAAAGGTTCGGTGATCGCCGACGATTACTTCGATTCCAAGTGGCAATGCACGAGTTTGAATCACTTCGATCGTCTGAGGATGACATGCTTCTGACACCCAGAACGTCTTCGCTTTATTTTTCACAATGCCATAGCTCATGGACATCGCTTCTGCTGCTGCTGTGCCTTCATCTAGAAGTGACGCATTCGCAATTTCCAAGCCTGTTAGATCCATGATCATGGTTTGGAAATTCAGCAGCGCTTCGAGCCGTCCTTGAGAAATTTCGGGCTGATACGGCGTGTATTGCGTGTACCAACCTGGATTTTCGAGAATATTGCGCTGAATGACAGGAGGCGTAATGCAATTCGAGTAGCCCATGCCAATCAACGATCGCAGCACTTGATTTTTCGACGCGATCGCTTTGAGTTCCTTCAAAAGCTCATATTCACTCCGACCCGATCGAATTTGTAGCGGACGCTGAATTCGGATGCTTTTTGGCACAGCCTGCTCGATTAGATCGGAAGTCGAGTTTAATCCCAATACCGCGAGCATTGCTCGAATTTCTTCACCTCGCACCCCGATATGTCGATCGACAAAGCGATCGGTATAAGTCAATTCAGGAGTCGAAACAGTGGATTCTGAAGGTTCGGACGAATCGAAATCGAGCGAGCGAGCGTAGTCGGACAATGCGGACACGGACACTGTGGGTTCAGACATAGATTACGAATCGTTTAGAGTGACAAAAGCAGGTTCGATTCTAAGTCAATTTTCGGAGCCGCAAATGTTTGAGAAGACTCAAAATCTGAAGCTCAGACAGATTAACCTAGCCTAAATGAGGCTTTAAAGCTGAAATTCCAAACCATCAAGCACGTTGAACGTTCAAGATATCAAAATTTGTTAGACACATTCTGCAACAATTAACCCGCCAGCGGAACTAGCGGGTGTAAAGCTACAGTGAAATTGCCATGTAGATTTCGGAAATTACTGAGAAATTTTCAAGCACCCTCAACCTGAGCACGGTATTCATCGGCTGACATCGCATCGTCAATCTCAGTCGAATCGCTGATTTGCACCTTGATCAGCCATCCGTCTGTATAGGGAGCGTCTACCAATTTCTCTGGCGAATCCATCATTTCTGTATTTGCCTCTAGCACGGTTCCGCTTACCGGAGATTTCAAATCTTCCACCGCTTTCACGGATTCCACGGTGCCAAAATTCTCGCCTTTTTGAACCTCAGTTCCAGGTTCTGGCAATTCCAAAAACACAATATCGCCAAGCTGATCGATCGCGAATGCGGTGATCCCGATCGTGGCAGTGTCGCCATCGAGCTGGACATATTCGTGAGAGTCTGTGTATTTCAGTGTGTCAGGATATTCAAATGCCATGATGTCTAAACGTATCGAAGATTTTTCTTATTCTATTTGCTTGCGCGGTAGAACGGACGCTTCACGACGATCGCGAGATAGTTCTTCCCTCGAATGCCAATTTCGACTTCCTGCCCAGGTTTCGATAGCTCAGTCGGAACATAGCCAAGCGCGATCGCTTGTCCGACCGTCGGTGCTAACGTCCCACTGGTGACAATTCCAACCTCTTTCCCTTCAAAGAAAATCGGATAGTCATGTCGCGCAATATTTCGTCCTTGCATTTGTAATCCGACTAAGCGCTTGTTCACGCCGTTTTGTTTTTGCTCTTCGAGGACGGATCGCCCGATAAAATCACCCTTGGTATCGAGATGCACAAGCCAACCAAGCCCCGCTTCTAAGGGCGTTGTTGTCTCGTTAATATCTTGTCCGTATAACGCCATTGCCGCTTCTAATCGCAATGTGTCCCGCGATCCCAACCCGCAAGGAGTCACGCCGGAATTTAACAACGATCGCCAAAGTGCGATCGCGGCTTCTGGTGCGAGCATCACTTCAAATCCATCTTCTCCGGTATATCCGGTACGCGCTAAGAAGGCAGGCTGTCCTAAAACATGCGCTTCTAAATGCCCAAAGGCTTTCACCCCTGACAAATCTTGATCGACGATCTCGCTTAAATATTCGACTGCCTTCTTCCCTTGCACTGCGATTAAAGCTTGAGTCTCTGAGAGATCTTGAAACTCGATCCCACTTAGATTTGCCAGCATCCAATCGCGATCTTTCTGAGTCGTTGCGGCATTCACAATCACGACCCAGCGATCGTCGCCTTGAAAATAGAAAATCAAATCATCAATGATCCCGCCTTGCGGATTTAGCAAGACTGTATATTGAGCTTGTCCCGACTGAAGGCGACTCAGATCCGATGGCACAAGTTTTTGGATTTGTGTCAAAACATCCCGACCGCTCAGCGTGAATTTACCCATATGGGAAATGTCAAACATGCCTGCTTGCGATCGCACAGCCTGATGTTCTTGAGTAATTCCGCCAAATTGGACAGGCATTTCCCATCCCGAAAAACCCGTCATCCGGGCATTGAGTTCGATCGCTAATTCATACAACGGAGTTCGACGCAAAGCTTCCAAAGGCTGACTCACAAAAAACTCAACACAGATATTCTAAACGTAGCGTTACTCCTGAACTCAGGGGTTTGAATGTATTCTAGAATGCAAATATCTACGGATTCGAGAATATTGATCCCTGATTTCAATTTCTCTGCCTCAAACCTCTTGTCAACTTTGCCATACAGACAGAAACTAATGGTGGGAGTCGAAGTGGAAGTGCGAGGTTATTTTTGTGAAAAAAGTTTTAGCTATTATTTTAGGAGGGGGTGCTGGAACCCGTCTGTATCCATTAACCAAGCAGCGGGCGAAGCCAGCCGTCCCATTAGCCGGAAAATATCGACTCATTGATATTCCAGTCAGTAACTGTATCAATTCTGAGATCTTTAAGATCTATGTTCTGACGCAATTCAATTCGGCTTCTCTCAACCGCCACTTAGCTCGCGCTTACAATTTTTCAGGGTTCAGTGAAGGATTTGTTGAAGTCCTCGCCGCTCAGCAAACTGCCGAAAATCCGAACTGGTTCCAAGGAACTGCCGATGCGGTTCGCCAATATATTTGGCTGTTTCAAGAATGGGACATTGATGAATATGTGATTCTGTCGGGCGATCACTTGTATCGCATGGACTATCGCGAATTCGTTCAGCGTCACCGCGAAACTGGAGCGGATATTACGCTTTCAGTTGTGCCGATGGATGAGGCACGCGCTTCTGATTTTGGTTTGATGAAGATCGATGATTCTGGACGAGTTGTAGACTTTAGCGAGAAGCCGAAAGGCGATGCGTTGAAAGCCATGCAGGTTGATACGACCGTTTTAGGATTGTCGCCTGAAGAAGCAAAACAAAGCCCCTACATTGCTTCAATGGGGATCTATGTCTTCAAGAAAGAAGTTCTCGAAAAATTATTGAGAGAAGCCCCGAATCAAACTGATTTTGGAAAGGAAATCATCCCCAGTTCGGCAAGTACTTACAACGTTCAAGCCTACCTGTTTAACGACTATTGGGAAGACATCGGAACGATTCAAGCGTTCTACGAATCGAATTTGGCGTTAACCCAACAACCCTATCCGCCTTTCAGTTTCTACGACGAGACGGCTCCGATCTATACTCGTCAACGCTTCTTGCCACCGAGCAAATTCCTCGATTCTCAAATTACCGAATCGATCGTGGGTGAAGGCTGCATCCTGAAAAATTGCCGAGTGCATCATTCGGTGTTGGGTGTGCGATCGAGAATTGAAGCAGGCTCGATCATCGAAGATTCGCTAATTATGGGTGCGGACTTCTACCAAGGTAATACTGAGCGCAAATCGGGCGCGGATTGTGATAGTCCGAATGTACCGCTAGGAATTGGTTCAGACACGATTATTCGTCGTGCCATTATCGATAAGAATGCTCACATTGGATGTAATGTCCAAATCGTGAACAAAGACCATGTGCAGGAAGCCGATCGAGAAAATCTCGGTTTCTATATTCGCAGTGGGATTGTTGTGACGTTGAAAAATGCGGTGATTCCCGACGGAACGATTATCTAAACCGATTCGATTAGTGCTAATGATTGGACTGCCAGGGAGCGGGAAATCGACTCTGGCAGATTCTTTGTTGGCAGATGAATCGTTGCCTTCCGAATTGTTGTGCTCTCGCGAATGGAATTTTCAGGACACTCATACAAGAAGGTTAATCTCCACCGATGCTATTCGCGCTCAACTGTTCGGAGATGAGGCGATTCAAGGCAGTTGGCTAAAAATCTGGCTCGAAGTGCGATCGCAATTTCAACAAGCAGGAAGTGCGATCGCAGCCGACGAACTCGAATTTGCGATCTACGATGCCACCAATGCTGTGCGGAAACAACGCCGAGCCGCGATCGCACTCGCACGAAAAGCTGGATTCACACACATCACTGGAATTTGGGTCAATCCAACGATCGAGATTTGTCTAGAGCGAAATCGACTGCGATCGCGCCAAGTTCCAGAAGAAGTCATTCACCGCATGGCTCGCCGATTATACGGAGCACCACCATCCGTAGAAGAAGGATTAGATTGTTTGATTGAAACTGAAAGCCAGACTACTCCCCACCCCCTACTCCCCACTTTTTCTGATCCCGAAAGTAACTTTCCAAGTCATAATGAACAGAGCGTTAACTCACCGCACGCAACATAATGGACGCTTTTGAACCGACTCCGCCGACTTGGACAACTTCGGCAGTTCATTCTTTCTCTTTTGCTTGTCCAACCTGTCATAAGTCTTCCAAGGAAGCGAATGGAGTTTGGATCAATCGTCGCGCTCCGGTATTCACCGAAGACTATCGCAAAAAATGGCAGGAATTCTATCATTGCCAATGCGGTCAAGTTTGGTGGGCATGGAGTAGCGATCGCCCACCGAGCGAACTTGGAGAACGCGAACGGGATGAACCTCGCCGCCGCCGTTTTGATTCGTTTAACCCTTTTGACGACTTCTAGGCATTAAGCTTTTAATCTCACGTAATAACGGAATCGATTGTCGAGTCGTCGATCGCGGTTGTGTGAGAACTCCATGTCGAGGACTCAATAGAAACGCCAGAAAAAACAATGCCGATGTGACCATCACGATCGCGGCTCCCGATGGCAAATTGTAGAAATAGCTCAAATACATGCCGCTGATACTGGAGAAAATCCCGATCGCGGCTCCAACGATCATGACGTGGTGCAATCGCTTGACTAACAAATAGGCAGTTGCACCTGGAGTAATGAGCAACGATAAAACCAGAATGACACCTACAGCTTTCATGCTGGCAACGATCGTTAATGCAATCAAGACCATCAAACCCAAATTCAGCAAATTGGTCGGAAGCCCTGCTGCTTGTGCGCCTAAGGCATCAAAAGTATAGAAAAGAAGTTCTTTATAAAAGAGCACCACGATCGCTAAAATCACCGCAGCAATAATCGCAGTGTCTCGCACATCGCCTGTTGTCACACCCAAAATATTGCCAAATAGAAAATGATTCAAATCGATTTTGTTATCTTTTTGAATCACCGTAATTAACGTAATTCCAAGTGCAAAAAACGCACTGAAGACAATGCCCATGGCGGCATCTTCTTTAATCGGCGATCGCGTGCGAATCCAAGCAATAATCAAGGTACTGAGAACGCCTGCGATGAATGCGCCCACAAAAATATTGAATCCAAACAGAAATGCGATCGCGAGTCCTGGCAGAACCGAGTGGCTAATTGCATCACCTAAGAGGGCTAAGCGTTGAACAATCAAATAGCTCCCGACGATCGCGCAAATCAACCCGACTAAGATGGCGATGATTAGGGATCGCTGCATGAATCCATATTGCAAAGGCTCAATGAGGGCTTCCATAGTTCGATGGTGGATGAAATGACTCTGAATGTTTGCCTAGCGAATAGAACTCACAGCGACGACAAAGTTCGCCTGACGTAGACTACCCGCCATGCTTGTAATCCACCCTATGCGAGTTTTGTCTGGATTACCATGAATTAAATCGCTGAGTGAATCGAATTCACGATCCTAAGCAGCATCCGAGAAGAATACAACCTTCCCACCATAAGCCTGCTGCAAATTCTCTTGAGTCAAGACTTTCTGCCGAGATCCACTTGCAACTAGCGATTTATTCAGCAAAATCAACTCATCAAAATTGACGATCGATTCACCCAAATCGTGATTCACCACCAGCACCAATTTATTCTCGCGCGTCAACTCCTTAAACACATCGAACATAATTGTCTGGGTTTTCTGATCAATTCCGACAAACGGTTCATCAAAGCAAAATACATCCGCTTGCTGTGCCAATGCCCGCGCCAAAAAGACTCGTTGTTGCTGCCCACCGGACAAATCCGAGATTGCGCGATCGCGAAACTCCAACATTCCCACCCGCTCTAAAGCCTGGGTTACTAACCTGCGACTGATCGAAGAATATCGCTGAAACCAGCCCGTTTTCTTCGTCCGCCCCATCATTACAACATCCCAAACGGTGACAGGATACGACCAATCAATCTGCGATCGCTGCGGCACATACGCGACTCGATCCAACTGATCCACCAGTGCTTTTCCTTCGTACTGCACCGCACCGCTCACCGCCGGAATCAATCCGAGCATTGCTTTAATGAGCGTACTTTTTCCGGCTCCATTCGGCCCGAAAATTCCTACCAACCGACCGGATTGAAGCGAGAAGCTAACATCCGTCAGTGCCTCGATCGCTCGATACTTCACACTAAGATTTTCGACTGTCAGATTTGGCGAAATATCCAGTGCTTGGGTATGAACAGTCAATCGGGGATAAGAATTCTCAAAGAATGGAGTCGATTGCATATCAGTGTCCCTGGTCAATAATGAAAGAATAATGAAAAGTTTGAATACTCTAAAGTATGACAGAAAATGAAAGAAAAATGAAAATCTCTTAGCTTCCTAGTTTAGGCAAAGTCAAATTGAGTTGAATCAGCTTTATGGAAGACAATCGCAATCTCATCCCCTCGCCCTTATGATGGAATCTTGCGTTTGTTTCGGAATCCCAAGTCTTGAATCAATTCTCTTACCAGTGCCAAGCTCGTTGCACTCATACCCACGCCCGCGCTGGAGTCTTCCATACTCCTCACGGCATTGTCGAAACGCCTCGCTTCATGCCCGTCGGCACACTCGCCAATGTCAAAACCATTACGCCTGATCAACTCGAAGCCACAGGCGCACAGATGGTTTTGTCGAATACGTATCATCTGCATTTGCAGCCTGGAGAAGACATCGTAGAGCGAGCCGGAGGCGTACATCGATTTATGGGTTGGTCAAAGCCAATGCTGACCGATTCAGGCGGCTTCCAGGTCTTTAGCTTAAGTGAGATGAGAACGATCACCGATGAAGGCGTAACCTTCCGCTCGCCTCGCGATGGGCAAATGATCAAAATCACACCAGAGAAATCGATCCAGATTCAAAATGCTCTGGGTGCAGATGTGATCATGGCATTCGATGAATGTCCTCCACCGGGAGTCGGACGAGACGCGACTGAGAAAGCAACCGCTCGAACCTACGATTGGCTAAAACGCTGTATTGAGGCACATGGGAGATCAGATCAAGCTTTATTTGGGATTGTGCAAGGGGGAGAATTCCTAGATCTCAGAGCCGAAGCCGTTCGACAATTGGCAGATTTAGATTTGCCAGGATATGCGATCGGAGGTGTCAGTGTTGGTGAAGCACCTGAGATTATCGATCGCGTTGTTCAAGCCACAACTCCTTTACTTCCCGACAATAAACCTCGCTATTTAATGGGTGTGGGAACCTATCGCGAAATCGCACGTGCGATCGCGGCTGGCATGGATTTATTCGATTGTGTGATTCCAACTCGACTGGCACGACACGGAGCTGCTTTAGTCCAAGGAGATCGCTGGAATTTGAAAAATGCGAAGTTCCGAGAGGACTTTCAGCCGATCGATGAAACTTGCCCGTGTTACACCTGCCAGAATTTCAGTCGGGCATATATCAGCCATTTGCTGCGGTCACAAGAACTGCTGGCTTACACCCTAATTTCGATTCACAATATTACTGAACTGATCCGATTCACCACCCAAATTCGGGCGGCGATTTTCAACGGCACGTTTCACACCGAATTCGCAAAATGGCTTACTCCTCTCTAGGGCATCAGCACTATGGAACTCTACGATCGCGACTTCTTCCAATGGACACAGCAGCAAGCTGACTCCTTGAAAAAAGGGCGTTGGGCAGAATTAGATATCGAAAATTTGATCGAGGAATTAGAAGCTTTGGGACGCAGTGAACAACGAGAGCTTGGCAGCTACTTGCAGGTTCTCATTTTGCATTTGCTCAAATATCAATATCAACCAGAACGAAGAACCAAAAGCTGGGAAACGACGATCATCAATTGCCGAGATCACATCCAAGATTGTCTAGAGGATACGCCTAGTTTGAGGCGGTTTCTTGAAGATCCAAGCTGGATTGAGAAGTACTATCGACGAGGATGCAGAGAAGCTGTGAAGGAAACCCGCTTACCCAGTGCAACCTTTCCTCCTGAATGTCCTTACTCGATCGCAGAAATTCTTGATCCCAACTTTCTGCCTTAAAGACGACCCTCGAATCATGTTAAAATCCGTATCAATTATGAGTCCTGTGTTGGAGAGGTCATCGAGTCATGGAAGCAGCAATGCTACTTGCAAAATTGCCCGAAGCTTATTCGATTTTTGATCCGCTGGTTGATATCTTGCCTGTAATCCCTGTTTTCTTTCTGTTGCTGGCATTTGTATGGCAAGCAGCCGTCGGTTTCAAATAAGTTAATCGATCAAAACGATAAAAAAAAGAGGGGTCAACACTGCCCCCTTTTTTTGTTGTACGATGCTCGACCTTTGTTGCATTTATTTCCGACCGCCGATCGATTTTTGAAATGCCGGACGTGCTGTGATTCGCTGCATATAGCTCACCACATTCGGATATTCACTCAAATCCAGTTTTAACATCAACGGAATATAAGCAAGCAAGGAACCAACTGCCACGTCTGAAACCGTAAACTGATCGCCTGCAATAAATTTACGCTTGCCAAAAATTTCATCGAGAGGCTGCATCAGTCGCGGCATTTCTCGCTCTCGATTCGTCTCTACGAAGATCCCAGGGCCCAACGTGGCATTGGCAAACAGCACCCATTGAGCCGCAATTGCACGTTGATTAACATCCGCATTATCATAGCGATCGAGCAAATAGAGCAAGATCGCACCCGACTCCCAAAGTTTCAAATCCCCATCCACGATCGCAGGAACCTTGCCGAATGGATTGATCTCGCAGAATTCAGGCTGCCGATGTTCCCCAGTTTGCATATCAAGCAGGTCAAACTCATAAGGGATCTCTAATTCTTCGAGATACCACTGCACAATCGATGCTCGACTGCGCGCACCCCCAAACAGTTTCAACATAAAATTTTCTACAGAACCTTGTGCGTATATTCGTGTTGTTTCACATTATCCTCAGTCTTCACAATTCGCTGAGAATTTAACACTCGTTTCCGCTCGGTTGAGAAATTGAAATCCTCGCGTGTTGTACCTGTTGGAATGTGAGATTGAGCAATCGATCGCGCTTTATAGGTTCGAGCCGATGCCGTAGCGCGGAAAACAAAATCATCACAGAATTGCGCGTCTGATGGAAAACACTCTGGGAGACGTAACGCTTCACCAGGGATCACAGAGCCGATCGTCGTCGCAGTTGCAACTTTATAAGAAGTTGGGATGCCTTTGACGATCGCTTCTAATGCCGCAGAAGGGATTGGCTCAACCACATTCACTTCATGGACCCCGTCATCGTCTTTGATAAAGCAAGTCGCCAACCCAACGACGAGATAATCATCGCTAGCAAGATCAGTTGTGTGAGGATAGCAAATCGTTGTCGTCATAATTTTTGCATTTGAAGAGATATGCATTGAATGCGATCGTATCAAGTGCCTAGAACGCAAGTTTCAGAATGACTCAATTCTTAATCTGAATAAAAAAGGATCGTCTTAAACGATCCTTTTTCAAACTTGATCAAGTTCGCCTATTCACGATTGGCTGGCGCGGATTGCGAGGCTTGTTGTGCATTCGGTTTCAGCAGTGCCGTCCGTTGCAGCGTATTCAACGCTTGAGCGTACTGCGGATCTTGAATCGTTCCAATCAGTTTCGGATTGGTTGCCAAGAATTTCTGCTGAGCATCAGACAAATCAACCTTCACATCGGGTGAAATTCCCTTGTGGCTAATGTCTGTTCCGTTGGGCGTGTAGTAATGCGCGATCGTCACCGCCAGTCCCGATCCGTCAGACAGCGAATGCACCGATTGCACTAATGCCTTGCCAAAGGTCTGACTGCCAATCACCATTGCCCGCTTATTGTCTTTCAGCGCGCCTGTGAGAATCTCGCTCGAGCTTGCCGATCGACCATCGACCAAGACCACTAGCGGCAACTTCGTCAATTGTCTACCCGTCGCATAAGCCGTATCACTGCCGCCTTGACGATTCACCGTCTTGACGATCGCACCTTTATCTAACCACATGCGGCTGATATCAATACTGGCTTGCAACAGCCCGCCTGGATTGCCGCGTAAATCAAGCACAAAGGCATCCACTTTCTGATCGCTCAATTTCTTGATCGCTCGCTCCATTTGTTCAGCAGCATGGCTGCTAAATTCAGCGAGGCGAATGTAGCCAATCTTGTTTTTGCCTTCTTGCCGGACATCTGCACGAACGGTTTGCAGTTCGATGCGTGCACGGGTCAGGGGTAGATTAAAGGCAGTCGCTCCATCTCGCCCGACTTGGAGCGTCACTTTTGTTCCGACTTCCCCTCGAATCAAATTGGATGCGTCTTCAACCGTCATGCCTTTGGTCGATTTGCCGTTGATCGCCAGAATGCGATCGCCTGACTTGATCCCCGCTCTTATCGCTGGAGAATTTTCTAACGGCTCAACCACAGTCAACACTTTAGTTTTTTCATTCTGCTCCAAGCGAATCCCAACCCCTGAAAGTTCTCCAGACGTTTGACTACTCAATGCCTCAAACTGCTTTTGATCCATAAAGCGGGTATAGGGATCATCGAGTTTTTTCAGAGCATCTCGAAGCGCTGTATACGCCTGCTGACGAGAGCTATAGTCTCGACTCAAAAGAGATTGCCGGACAGCACGCCAGTCATTTTTGTTAAACGTACCGTCTACATATTCGCGGTTCACAATCTGCCAAGCTTCGTCCAAAACAGATTTGGGGCTGTCTTGAAGTGCTGCCCGAACCGAGCGATCAGATCCAAATACGGATACAGCAGCGGTAGCTGCAACGACACCACTACAGAGAGCGACTTGAAGCAGCGATACACGGCGAGTGGGTTGGTTCATTGAGTATTGAGGAGGCGAGAAGTGGACAGTTAATAATTTACACCGGTCACTTAGGGTGACATTGGTCGAATTCGATCAACGAAATTTAATTAAGTTCAGGATTCAGGTGAAGAGTGGGGATCAGAATTACCCCAAAGACTAGATACAACGTATACGGAGCAATTCCGGTCAGTCTGACAGTTTTAGGACAGTTAATTAAGTGTCTCTGGGTTGAAAACGTGCCTTAATATGGCTCAGACAAGGTAACGATGAATGCAATCTTTATGACAATCTAACGGAATTTGGGCAAATTGTTGTAAGAATTTCTTGCGAGTTTTGTAAACCTTTCTTAATGAGGTTCTCTGTTGTGGTGTTAAGCGTGCGTCAAACTTGGAAGTCTTGTAGCGGGATCATTGCCCATGTGACGATCGCAGCAGTCGCGATCGCGGGAGTGATAACAATTCAGTACGATCGACTCAAACAACCTTCGATTACGTTAGAAACGCCTGAGCAAGCAGAGCAACAGGAACGAGTCCGCCTCACTTTGCTCAGCAAAATGCCAAGTTTTGGGTTTGACAATATGGTGGCGAACTGGACATTCCTCAATTTTGTTCAGTATTACGGCGATGCACCTGCTCGGAAAGTCACTGGATTCTCGCTTGCTCCCCAGTATTTTGATATCGTGACGCGTCACGATCCTCGTTTTGTCGATAGCTACTTGTTTATTTCTGGCAGTATTTCGCATCAATTGGGTCAGCCAGAATTAGCGCTGAAATTGATGAAGCGAGGAACCGATGCGCTTACGCCTCAAATGCATCCCAAGGCTTTCTCAGTCTGGCGATTTGCGGGGTTAGATCAAATTTTATTGCTCGGGGATCTGCCAGGAGCAGCAAAATCGTTTGAAATGACTGCGAAATGGGCAGCGGAAAGCGAAGAGTACAAGCAGTTTGCACCGAACTTCCAGGAGACTGCCAATTTTCTCAAAACCAAGCCCAATATTGAAGCAGTGCAGTTTCAAGCTTGGCAAGTGGTTTATCAGGATGCCCTTGAAGTTGGGGATCAGCAATCGGTCGATCGCGCCAGACGCGAACTTTTAAAACTCGGTGCAATTGAGCGAAAAAACGAGCAAGGCGAGACGGTGTTTATCATGCCAACCGCGTTGCAGGAGAAAGCGCCGCCTCGTCAAAGGTGACGCTTTAGACAGATCCGAGGCAACGGCAACAATTCGAGTGGTGCAATCTGCATTGTTGCCTCGAATGAACAGCTTAAAGAATTAACTGATCAATCATGCGATTCGCTTGTGATTCGTAGCCGCCGCCAAACAAATTAAAGTGATTCAGAATGTGATACAGGTTGTAGAGCTTTTTTCGCTGGTGATAACCTGCATCGATCGCAAAAATTTCGTCATATCCTCGATAAAATTCGGCAGGAAAGCCCCCAAACAGTTCGGTCATTGCCAAATCCACTTCTCGATCGCCCCAATAGGTTGCTGGATCAAAAATGACAGGCTCCCCAGATTGGGTTACTGCTGCATTTCCTGACCACAAATCTCCATGCACGATCGACGGTTTTGGAGTGTGATTTGCAAGTAATTCTGGAATCTGTTCGAGGAGGCGATCGCCATTGCGAAATCGTCCGCCGTTTTGATGTCCTAATTCAAGCTGATATCCAATCCGATATTGGGTGAAAAAGTCTACCCAATTCGCTGTCCAAGGATTCTTCTGAGGCGTTGAGCCGATCGTATTATCGCGCTCCCACCCAAACGCGGTCGATTTTTGAAATTGATGCATTCGAGCGAGATTGCGCCCCAATTCTGCCCAAGCTTGAGAACTCCCGCGACCGAGTTCCAGCCACTCCAAGACAATATAGGCAGAATTTCCAGCAACCCCAACGCACATGGGCTTCGGAACGCGAATGGCTTGCGCTTCTGCCATCTGTTTGAGTCCGAGCGCTTCGGCTGTAAACATCTCCAGTTGATCAGCCTGATTGAGCTTAACGAAGAAGGTGAGATTGCCATCGCTCACCTGATAGCCCTGATTGATGCAACCTCCACCCACAGAACGTCGATCGCGACTTTCAAACGGGTGGGAAATTGCTTGACTAATCTGAGCATCGATCTGCGTCCACATAGTCTATATTTCTCAGGTCTATTTTCCCGGCTTCACGACAACACAACCATACGCCTGAGTTGGCAAATAAGTTTGTGCTGCATTTTGCAGGTCTACAGCAGATAGAGATTGAATATAAGTCGGATAGTTGAATGCTGGCTCTAAATCGCCGACTAAAGCTTGATAATAGCCATACAAACCAGAGCGATCGCTGGGTGTTTCATTGCCAAACGTGAAATGATTTGCAACTTGAGTCCGTACCCGATCGAGTTCGGCAGCAGTTGCAAAATCAGTTTGCAGAGTTTGAATATGCTCTAAAAGCGCTGCTTCAACCGCTTCAATATTTTCGACTGGCAACTGAGCAGACAAACAGAAAATGCCTTGGTGACGATAGTTCATATTGCTCGCCGACACACTGGACACTAAGCCGCGATTCTCACGCAAGTCTTTGACCAGTCTTGCTGTTCTGCCATGTCCGAGAATGCTTGCGATTCCGTCTAGAGCATAAGTTTGCTTGAGATTGTCTAATCCGGGAACCCGCCATAACAGCATTAATCGCGCTTGAGTCAGACTGGGATCTACATGTTCTTGTCGAACAATCTCGGTAAACGGCTGTTCTGCAAACAGGCGATCGCGTTCCGGTGCAGCCGTGGGCAAAGCGTGAGAAACACTGTCTTCGACAATTTGAATCAGTTGATCAACTGGGAGATTTCCAACTGCAACCGCCGTCATCGATCGAGGTTGATACCAAGCGGCATGAAAATCTCGCATTTGTTGAGCGCTGAGATGTTCAATCACGGAAGCTGGCCCTAAAACTTGCCGTCGATAAGGCAGAGTTTCAAACGCCATTTCTGACATATGTTGATAGGTGCGACGACGAGGATTGTCTTGCGATCGCCGGATTTCTTCCAACACTACAAATCGCTCGCGTTCAAATCCATCTTCTGGAATCCGAGCATTCAGCACCACGTCCATTTGCAAGGGTGCTAAAGCTGCGAAATCTTTGGGAGCGGTCGTAATGTAGTAATGCGTGTAATCTTGGCTGGTTGCGGCATTTGTGACTGCACCACAGCGTTCGATCTGTTGCTCAAATTCGCCGCTTTTCAACCGATCGGTTCCTTTGAACACCATATGCTCTAAAAAGTGAGCCATTCCGTTAATCGCATCTGATTCGATCGCACTTCCGACATCTAGCCAAACATTGAGATTGACTGCATCGACGGGAATTTGTTCTGCAATTATCGTCAACCCATTCGAGAGGCGATGGATCGTGGGCGCGTTCAGCTTCGGAGATTTAATCAACGTTGAAGTCATGGCTTACCTGTAGCGTCGCTTTACTTATCTTAGTCTTCCGAAAGTGGCAATTGACACTCTAAATCTTTAGATTTCAAGCAAAAGCTTGCACCAATGGATTGTGCACGATGCTCTGCAATTCTTTACAATGAAGTCAGAAAGTTAAGTTTTTTTAAGCAGTATAGAAAGATGCCCCAGAAAGTTGTCGTTGTCGGTGCTGGAATCGGTGGATTAACTGCGGCTGCCCTTCTCGCTCATCGCGGGTATGAAGTCTTGGTTTTAGATCAAGCCCTTGTTCCAGGCGGATGCGCTTCAACGTTCAAACGGCAAGGCTTTACCTTCGATGTGGGTGCGACTCAGGTTGCAGGATTAGAACCGGGGGGAATTCATCACCGAATTTTTTCTGAGCTTGAGATTGACTTACCCCCTGCGACATTTTGCGATCCAGCCTGTGCAGTTTATCTTCCAAGTGAAACTGAGCCGATTCAGGTTTGGCGAGATCCCGATCGCTGGAAAGCGGAACGCCAAAAACAATTTCCCGGCAGCGAACCTTTTTGGCAATTGCTGAATGATTTATTCCGCTACAGTTGGCAGTTTCAATCCCGCGATCCAGTGCTTCCGCCTCGAAATGTCTGGGATTTGTGGCAACTGACAAAAGCAGTTCGACCGAATACACTGCTGACGTTGCCGCATACTTTCTCGACGGTCGGTGATGCCTTGCGGGGATACGGGTTAAACGATCGCCGACTTCGCACGTTTCTCGATCTGCAATTGAAACTCTATTCTCAAGTGAGTGCCGAGGAAACTGCGTTGCTTTATGCTGCAACGGCTTTAAGTGTTTCTCAAGCGCCCCAAGGCTTGTTTCATTTGCAAGGCAGTATGCAGGTTTTGAGCGATCGCTTAGTCGAAGCTTTGGAGCGCGATCGCGGCAAACTTTTAATGCGGCACAGCGTTGAGCAAATCCACACGCAAGCGGGACGCACGACAGGGGTGACGATTCGGAATCAGAAAACGAATGAATCTTGGTTCGAGTCTGCGGATCACGTGGTTGCAAACGTGACGGTTCAGAATTTAGTCGAACTTTTAGGAAAAGATGCGCCTCAAGGGTATCAGCGTCGGGTCGAGAAATTGCCGCCTGCTTCGGGCGCGTTTGTGATTTATTTAGGAGTCGATCGGGCTGCAATTCCTGACGATTGCCCGCCTCATTTACAATTTCTCTACGATTACGAAGGCGCGATCGGTGAAAATAATTCCCTGTTCGTTTCAGTCAGTCACGAAGGCGATGGTCGCGCTCCAGCCGGAAAAGCAACGATCATCGCGTCTTCTTTCACCGATACAGGCGCTTGGAAAAATAGTGGTGATTATGAGGCGATGAAACAGCACTATGCAGAAACAGCGATCGCGAAATTAGGGCAGTATTTCAAACTCGATCCATCAACGATCGTGTATCAAGAATCTGCGACTCCCAGAACGTTCCAGCGATTTACAGGACGTGCAGATGGAATTGTGGGGGGAATTGGGCAGCGCATCCCGACATTTGGGCCTTTTGGATTTGCAAATCGAACGCCAATTCAGCAGCTTTGGCTGGTCGGAGATTCGACCCATCCCGGAGAAGGAACCGCAGGCGTGAGCTATTCTGCATTAACGGTTGTGCGCCAAATCGAAGCTTTAGCCTTGCCACGTGCCTGAAAAAATACTTTTGACGGCGATCGCAATTCGGTCTAAATCCTCATTCAATAGCGGTGGACAATCGCGACTTTTGCCTAACCCATTATTAAATAAGCGTCTTGCTTCATTAGAAATCGAAAATAATGCAGCAGCCAATGTGCGATCGAGGGTGGTTTGATCTTTCAACGCATCAAATACGACTCTCAATGCCAGCAAAATTGAAGTGACTTGACCCGGAACAGGCGGTTTTCCTTGACCCAACCGTCCCAGGAAGGTATCGCTGGCAGTCGAATTCGTTTGGTCAATTAAGAGCTGACGTGCAGTTTCGTAATCCACGATCGAGCGATCCGAGCGAAATGAACTGTACCACTTTAGCGTGAATTCACAACTTTGCTTCATACATAAAAAATCGGGGAGAGAGTTGTATCCTCTTTCCCCGATTTACCAGAGTTTGAATTGTTTTGTCCGTCTTGGAGTTTCTTGCGTAGGACTTGATTGCGTTTCTTGAGTTGTCTTTGTCTCGCCGCTCCACCTTTTCCTTTATCGTTTCGCCCTTCTCGTCTGGGCGATTCCCAACGTTTCATCATCGCCATTTTTAATCTCCTTTATCTCAGTAATGGCTTGATACAACCAATTTAGCTCAAATTCCGGTTCACTCAAATTCGAAGTTAATGCCCTTAAACTCTATTTAGAACTACCGTACAGATTCCAATTAAACTAGAACCTTGAAAGAGAAATTATAGATGGGCGGAGAGAGAATCGAACTCTCATACCTTTCGGTGCCACATTTTGAGTGTGGTGCGTCTACCAGTTTCGCCATCCGCCCTTGGATGTCTTAATCAATATAATCTGTTTTGTCACTTTAACGCAAGCATCTAAAAAATCGTATTTTCCGAACCAAAAAAGATTGGTTGGAATCTCGCAAAGCGCTTTATTCTTAGATTAAGAGTCTCTGCAACGTTTTGTAGAGTTTTGTTTGTCCGCGATCGCCCCTCAACACGAATCATGGCTTTCTTTCGTCAATACATCGCTCCGTTGATCGTTGTTCTCGTATTTTTGTTTTCCCTAGTCGTTGTTAGTGCTCGAATTTTTCTACCGAGTGACATGGCAGCACCTGCACCTATTGAAGAAGTCACTCCTCGTGGTGATAAGGCACAATCTCCTGATGTCGATGCAGTTGCAGGTTTACCGCCCGCACTTGCACCGTTTATTCAGGGCTTGCCGAATGATCCGACTCAGCTTTAAACGATCGTGTCGGAATTCCTGCCAGGATATGTGCTTGAACGCGGCTCAGGTAGCGGACGCGATCGCGATCGACTGCTAACGTTTATGCAGAATACCTATACAGAACTATTTCCTGGGCGCAATTTTCCTCAGCTTGAGTCTGCGATCGCGCGGTTTTTCTCTGCTGAAACACCTTTGCAGTGGGTTCAGTGTTCAAATCGTTCCGGTTGGAATCCAATTGCCGGATTATGGCTTGGAAGCGCAATTGAGCAAGGCACAGGCGAACGACAGACCCATATTTTGTTGCTATATGTCATGCCTGAACATCGACGCAAGGGGATCGGAGCGGCACTCGTGCGTTACGCTGAAACATGGGCAAAAATGCGCGGCGATCGCCAGATCGGGCTGCAAGTTTTTGAAACAAATTTGCCTGCACTGTCACTCTATCAAGCCCTAGGGTATGGCACCCAATCCCGCTGGATGACAAAATCGATCGATTAGCAGAATAAAATAAATCCCATGTATAGCAATGATGATTTAAAGGTTTTAGACCTAGAAGAGGATTTAGCCGATCCGTTGGATGAACTGCCGACGGTCGAGGATGAGGTTGCTGCCAAACCTGATCCAGAGGCGATGCTGCCTTTATTGGATGCTGCCGATATTCAGCAACGCATGTTAGCAGCACGAGCTTTCTGTGATGTGCAAGACGATCGTGCCATTCCAAAACTGATTGCACTGTTGAGCGATCCTTGTCCGTTGGTGCGGGTGAGTGCAGCGTATGCGTTAGGAAGAAATCCTAGCCCGGAAGCGGTGGAGTCATTAGTCGATCGCTATCAGCAAGATTGGAATGGCTATGTCCGCAAAGGAGTCGTTTGGGCACTGGGGAATTGTCGCGATCGACGATCGCTTAATACCTTAACCGAGGCGGTCAAAACTGATATTTCAGCCGTTCGCTTATGGGCAGCAAGTTCTCTTGCCCAGATGGCAACCCTCGGATACGACGTAATCGTTGCCGCCGTTCCACCTTTAATTGAAGGATTAAGACGTGATCCGGTTGCAGCCATTCGGAGCAATTGCGCTTGGGCATTGGGTGAGTTGTGTCGAGAGATGCCATCGAATGTCGTTTATGCAACTGCGATCGATGCCTTGATCGAGGCGTTTGCAGAAGACGAAGATTCTGGCGTGCGAGAAGATGCCAAAGCTGCAATGCTCAAAGTTGGAGACGCACGCGGCTTACAAGTGATTGAAACGTTGGAACAAGAAGATTGGTTCTAAAGGAAAGCCGGAGTGTTGTAACGCCCCGGCTTTTGAAGGTCTAAACGTCGTAGATTCGGCACTCTGGCGCATCTGGATTATCGTCACAGAAAACAGTCAGCGAAGTTTTCACCGCCGATCGGCGATGTGAGATTTCAGCTTGAACTTCTTCAACCGCATCCCACGCCGCCGCACAATCATCGGAAATTGTTCCATTGGTACTGCACACATCGTGAGCGGATTCGATCAGAGTATTGAGGCGCTGTTCGATCGTCACATTGCCTGTTGCTTGAGCCATAACTTTAACCCTTGGTGTAGTGAGAACTGGGTGACTTCTTTTAGTGTGCAACCGAATTCCAAAACTGGGCAGAGTCTTATCTTTAATTTAACGATTCAGAAAACTCGAATGTCGCAGGCGCTTTAGTCAGATCTGCTGAGTTGACTGAATTGCGATCGCCCTGTTCGTCATCTGCTCCATCCATCTGATAGATGCAAGGTAAGGCAGAATTCCCGATGGTAGGAAAAGTGCCAAAGTTCGCCTTAAACTCATTGCAGAGCAGAATCATGGAAGCCTTTGATAATACATTGCTGAGCAGCTATATCCAAACGGTTCAGCAGCGGACACAAGTTCTATATAAAAATACAAAAGACTCTAAGCAATCTTCTGCAAGCATAGAAGATTGTTTAGAGGAATTATTCTCAGCCTTAGAAGAACTGAGTATTGCAGAAGAAGAATTACGACAACAAAATGAAATGTTAATCGCAGCTCAGTCTGAGATTGAAGCAGAGCGACAGCGTTATCAAGAGTTGTTTGAATTTGCGCCGGATGCGTACTTAATTACGGATCTATATGGAATCATTCGAGAGGCAAATCGGGTCGCACTTCAACAATTTAATATTGCTCATCGGCATTTGATCCAGAAACCGTTAATCAGCTTTATTCCTGAACATCAGCGTCAGGCATTTCGATCGATTCTGAATCAATTACCGACGATTTATCGAGTCCAAGAATGGGAAGTGATGGTTTGTGGACGCAAGCGTGAGCCTTTCATCGCAGCAATTACAGTTGAAGCAGTACTTGATCAACAAGGAAAAGCAACTGCACTGCGCTGGCTGATTCGCGACATTACGAATCGCAAACGCACTGAGGCACAACTTCAAGACACTCAACTTCAAAATCTGGAACTGATCGAAATCGATCGACTCAAAGACCAGTTCATGGCAACGATTTCTCACGAACTGCGAACGCCAATGAATGCAATTTTGGGATTTTCTCGGCTGATTGGCGATCGCGTTGCGCTTTTGGGTGATGGTAGGTTGAACCAAATGGTGGATCATGTCGTTCGCAATAGTCATCATCTGTTAGCCATGATCGAAGAACTGCTCGACTTTTCTAAGCTCAAATCTCGAAAGCTTGAACTTCGACCCGCAGGATTTGATCTGGTTCAGATTGCTTCTGAAACGATTCAGGATCTTCGCTGTTTAGCAGAGCAAAAAGGCTTAGCGTTAGAGCTTGATTGTTCGCAGGACAGTTTACCGATCGTCAATGATCCGGGTCGAATTCGCCAAATTTTAGTGAATCTGATTTCTAATGCCGTCAAATTTACGGATTCAGGTCTTGTTACTGTCGGCTTCTGGGAAGCTCCAGAAGGACGGATTTTAATTGTGGTTCAAGATACCGGAATTGGTATTGATGTCGCCGATCAAGAGAATATTTTTCAAGAATTTTGGCAAGTGAATCAATCGCGCACTCGACAAGTCGGCGGCACAGGCTTGGGACTCGCGATCGTTCATGCTCTGGTAGAATTAATGGACGGATCAATCTCAATCCACAGCAAAGTCGATCAGGGCACAACGATTCGGGTCGAGCTTCCTCGCCGCATTGCACCGCTCTAAACCCGCGTTTTCATTGCCTCCACGATTTCATTGCCCTGAACGAAGTTGAAGACCCCACCTAGTTGTCATACATCTCTGAAGCGATTGTATACCTGAGCAATTGGCTAAGCTCAGCAGTCCTTAATAGGGGAATTTGCAGAGTTAACACCGGACTTTGAAGCTAGTGCGGGACAGAATTGAATTTCTAAACAATCCGCGATCGCATCTCTCTTGATCACTGATCAGAAGGAGCTATGACTAAACATAATATTATTGCGATCGGGGCTTCCGCAGGTGGAGTCGAAACGCTGTCGAACTTAGTGAGTCAACTCCCGAGCGATTTAGATGCAGCGATCTTTGTGGCGATCCATTTTCCTCCTCGTGCAACCAGTGTTCTTCCCCAAATTCTCAATCGCCTCAAGACGCTTCCTGCACAGCATCCAGCAGAAGGAGACGCGATCGTACCCGGACAAATTTACATTGCACCTCCTGACCATCATTTATTCGTTCGGCAGGGTCGCATTCATCTCGATCACGGTGCGCGGGAAAATGGACATCGCCCTGCGATCGATACATTGTTTCGCTCGATCGCGTATGCTTACGGTCGGCAGGCAATTGGAGTCATCTTAACTGGAACGCTAGACGATGGGACGGCTGGACTGTTGACCATTAAAGCTCGTGGCGGCATTGCGATCGTGCAAGATCCAAATGAAGCCTTATTTGCTGGAATGCCGCTCAGCGCAATCAATGCGGTAGAAGTAGACGAAATTTTGAGGGTCAGAGACATTGCAAAACGATTAATCGAGCTTTCCCTCACACCTATCCATGAGCAAAAGCCGATGACTGACGAAATTTCGCATGAAGGGGAGTGGGTGGCACAAGAAAAAGCTGCGATCGAGCAAGGAGAGCGCACAGGCTTAGCATCCACTTTTACCTGTCCTGACTGTGGGGGTGTGCTGTGGGAGTTGCATGATCAAAATTTGATGCGATATCGCTGTCATGTGGGTCATGCTTATTCGATCGATAGCTTGCTCTCGGAAAAAGACAACAGTTTAGAACGAGCGCTTTGGACAGCCCATCGTGCCTTAGAAGAAAAAGCGGCACTGGCACGGCGCATGGCAGCACAAGCGAAGCGATCGAATTACTCCATGTCAGAAGCACAATTTCTGGAACGAGCAGCAGAAGCGGAAAATCATGCGGCAGTGTTGAAACAGGTCTTGTCTCAGCAGATTGAGTTGCAGCCTCACCCAGAGGAAATCGATTAGGCTCAGCAGATCTTGCACCCTCAAGACCATGTTTGAGCATTTCGTTTCTGATGTCATCCTGCCCGTGAATAGAATTCACAATCTATACAGCGCGAAGTCCCTTGAGCGAGAGTGACAGCCAGATTGAGAACTTTAATCTTTATTCAAAGGGGTTCGCGCACCGTTCAATCCGGATTCAAATTCCAGTGCGGACAGAATCGATCTCAAAAAAAACTTTCAAATGCAAGTCTAGCAACGTTAACGTTATGACCCACAAAAACGCCGCAGGCGTACAAGGACAAATCAAGTGGAAGACCATCAAACTAATATTGAACTCGAAGCACTGCTGGACTACATCAAACAGAGCCGTGGCTTTGACTTTACAGGCTACAAGCGCCCCAGCTTAGTGCGTCGCATTCACAAAGCAATGCAGACAGTCGGAGTCGAAGGATATAGTAACTATTTAGATTATCTCGAAGTTCATCCTGAAGAGTTCGAGCAATTATTTAATACACTGCTGATCAATGTCACTTGCTTTTTCCGCGATCGACCTGCTTGGGATTGCATTCGCAGCGAGATTGTTCCGCAAATTCTGGCTCAGAAAGATCCAACTGACCCCATTCGTATTTGGACAGCGGGCTGTGCCTCGGGTCAGGAAGCCTACACGATCGCAATTTTGCTGGCAGAAGTTTTAGGCATTAAACCGTTTCGCGATCGCGTCAAAATTTACGCGACAGATGTTGATGAAGACGCGCTCAATCAAGCACGTCAGGCTAGCTATTCTGATAGTGAACTGACTGAATTGACTCCTGAACAGATCGAGCACTTCTTTGAGCAGTCCGATGCTCTCTATGTCTTTCGCAAAGACTTACGGCAATCTGTGATTTTTGGACGACATGATCTGATTCATGACGCGCCCATTTCCAGAATTGATTTGCTCATCTGTCGGAATACGTTGATGTATCTCAATGCCGAAACTCAGGCGAAGATTCTGACTCGATTTCACTTTTCTCTGCGAGAGAGTGGCTTTCTGTTTTTGGGTAAAGCTGAAATGCTGCTGTCTCATACGAGCACGTTTGCCCCAGTTCAGTTGAAACATCGCATCTTCTCAAAAGTGCCCAGAGCAACTTTTGCACATCGACCTGTAGCTACCAGTCAAATGGCTCAAGATGAAGCGTTCAGCTTCTTACCGAGCTACACACGACTTCGTGAATCCGTCTTTGAAACTGCGCCACTTGCGAGACTGGTGATCGACTCGTCTGGTTTTCTAGCCTTGGTGAATGAACGCGCTCGATCGCTGTTTGGCATTAGTCTGCGAGATATCGATCGCCCGATCCAGGACTTAGAAATTTCCTACCGTCCGGTCGAACTTCGATCGTGTATCGAGCAAGTTTATATCGATCGTCGATCGGTGACTCTTTGCAATGTCGAATGGCAAACCACTCGTGAACTGATCTATCTAGACGTGCAAATCACGCCTTTAATTGATCCGTCGGACAATATTCTTGGTGTCAGTGTCAGCTTTACTGATGTGACGCGATACAAACGGTTGCAGGAAGAACTCGAACACTCGAATCAAGAATTGGAGACGGCGTACGAAGAACTGCAATCGACCAATGAGGAATTAGAAACGACAAATGAAGAACTGCAATCGAGCAATGAAGAATTAGAAACAACCAACGAAGAACTGCAATCGACCAACGAAGAACTCGAAACGATGAACGAGGAGCTTCAATCAACCAATGAAGAACTCCAAACCGTCAACAAAGAACTTCAACGTCGCAGCGAAGAACTAAATCAAAGCCATGCCTTTCTAGAATCAATCCTCAAAAGCTTGAAAGGTGGAGTGGTTGTCGTCGATCAAGACTTGCGTGTTCAGATCTGGAATCACAAAGCCGAGGATCTCTGGGGCATGCGCCCTGAAGAAGCGATCGGGCAGAATTTTCTCAATCTCGATATTGGGCTGCCTGTCGAAGCGCTATGCCAACCGATTCGGGACTGTCTGTTGGGATTGTCTGAGGGCACAATTGCTCTGATGCTGACATCGGTTAATCGTCGGGGACGCAGCATTCAATGTCATGTCACTTGCACTCCATTGCTCAGAAGTGAAGGCACAACTCAGGGCGTAATTTTGCTGATGGAAGAATGGAAAAATGAGGGGGTTGGCTCCTGAGGATGAGGGTTCGATGCGTCAGTATCCAGAGGATTAGCTCCATCAGAGAAATAACCTCACAAGCATCTTAGAGCGCGAATCCATTGCTCTAAAATCTCTCAGTTTATCGCAGCAAAACTTAATAGATCCCCGATCGCACTTTGAAAGACCGCCATTTGGTAGGATTGATAACTGAGATTGCCCATGAAAACGGCGACTAATCAGCAGTTGGAGGACTTATTTCGTGGAAAACACGCTTGGTTTAGAGATTATTGAAGTCGTAGAACAGGCGGCAATTGCCTCGGCACGCCTCATGGGGAAAGGCGACAAAAATGAAGCCGATCGAGTTGCAGTAGAAGCGATGCGCGAACGCATGAACAAAATTTACATGCGTGGTCGGATCGTGATTGGAGAAGGGGAACGTGACGATGCGCCGATGCTCTACATCGGAGAAGAAGTCGGAATTTGTTCTCGTCCTGATGCAGCAGATTTTTGCAACATCGAAGAGTTGATCGAAATCGATATCGCTGTTGACCCCTGCGAAGGCACAAACCTTTGTGCATATGGTCAGCCAGGTTCGATGGCAGTTCTAGCAATCTCCGAGAAAGGCGGATTGTTTGCAGCTCCCGACTTCTATATGAAGAAGCTTGCGGCTCCTCCTGCTGCAAAAGGTAAAGTTGACATCAACAAGTCAGCCACCGAAAACCTGAAAATCTTGTCTGAGTGCCTCGATCGCTCGATCGATGAACTGGTGGTCGTCGTCATGAAACGCGATCGTCACAATGACTTGATCAAAGAAATCCGTGACGCAGGCGCGCGCGTTCAACTCATCAGCGATGGTGACGTAGGCGCAGCAATTAACTGCGGTTTCGCTGGAACCAATATTCACGCCCTGATGGGAATTGGTGCGGCTCCTGAAGGTGTAATTTCGGCTGCGGCTCTGCGTTGTCTCGGCGCACACTTCCAGGGACAATTGATCTACGATCCAGAAGTCGTCAAAACCGGATTGATCGGAGAGAGCAAAGAAGCAAATATTGCTCGCCTCAAAGAAATGGGCATCACTGACCCTGATAAGGTTTACACCGCTGAAGAACTTGCATCCGGTGAAACCGTGTTGTTTGCTGGAACAGGTATCACTCCCGGCAACATCATGAACGGTGTTCGGTTCTTCAAAGGCGGCGCGAGAACCCAAACCCTGGTTATCTCTAGCCAATCGAAGACGGCACGGTTTGTGGACACGATTCACATGTTTGACCAGCCGAAGATTGTTCAGTTGCACTAAGAAGGTAGGGAGTGGGGAGTAGGGAGTAGGGGGTAAAAGCATTCTTGCTCCCCACTCCCCACTCCTCACTCCCCACTCTTCCCTTCACCCTTCCGATTTATCAGAGCGCTTTTTAATATGAACATTGCTGTTGTTGGGCTAACTCACAAAACTGCTCCAGTTGAGGTTCGTGAGAAGCTAAGTATCCCGGAACCTGTTTGCGATAAAGCGATCGCACAACTGTGTAGCTATCCCCACATTGAAGAAGTCGCAGTTCTCAGTACTTGTAATCGCTTGGAACTTTATTTAGTCACTTCTGAGACTGAGCAAGGTATTCGAGAAGTCAATCAATTTTTATCAGAACATAGTAAATTGCCCAGTGCTCGCTTGCGTCCTTATCTGTTCACGCTGTTACATCAGGATGCAGTCATGCACTTGATGCGAGTATCGGCGGGTCTCGATAGTCTGGTTTTGGGTGAAGGGCAGATTTTGGCACAGGTGAAACAATGCCACAAACTCGGTCAGCAACATCAAGGCATTGGTCGAATTCTAAATCAACTCTTTAAGCAAGGAATTAGCGCTGGAAAACGAGTTCGGACTGAGACGAGCATTGGAACTGGAGCAGTTTCAATTAGCTCCGCAGCCGTTGAATTGGCGCAAATGAAAGTCGATTCGCTAGCAGATCAGCGCGTCACGATTATCGGGGCAGGGAAGATGTCTCGATTGTTAGTGCAGCACTTACTGTCGAAAGGCGCAAATAACATTGTGATTTTGAATCGATCGATGAATCGCGCCCGCGAACTTGCGAATATGTTCCCGGATGCTCATCTGAGATTGTTGCCGATCGAAGACATGATGGATGCGATCGCACAATCTGACATTGTGTTTACCAGTACGTCTTCGACCGAGCCAATTCTCGATCGTGCCAATCTCGAACCTGTTTTGGACGCAAACCAGCCTTTAATGGTGATTGATATTGCGGTGCCGCGAAACGTTGCCGCAGATGTCAATGAATTGCCGATGGTACGAGCATTTAACGTCGATGATTTGAAAGCAGTGGTCGCCCAAAATCAGGAAAGTCGTCGGCAGATGGCGATGGAAGCAGAAGCGCTGCTCGAAGAAGAAGTAGAAACGTTTCAAGCATGGTGGCGATCGCTCGAAACCGTTTCGACGATTAGCTGTCTGCGAGACAAAGTTGAAGCGATTCGGGCACAGGAACTAGAGAAAGCCTTATCGAGATTGGGGACGGAATTTGGCGATCGACATCGCGAGGTGATTGAAGCCTTGACCAAAGGGATTGTGAATAAAATTTTGCACGATCCGATGGTTCAATTGCGAGCGCAGCAGGATATTGAGGCGCGGCGACAAGCGATGGAGACTTTGGAACTGCTGTTCAATTTAGAGAGTCCGCAGGCAAGAGTTTAGACTCTGGGAGCGATCATATACGATCGCGTTTTGGGAAAGTGATACCAAATTGTTTTTTCATTGCGACAGATTGATTTGGTATCACTTGCTTTAAGTCGAGAAACCCGTCCAGCGCAGAAACTAGATGCGACGTACAAAGAAGTAGAGTCGGTAGCGTCCCTCAGATGGGCTGCCCATTTCCCAAGTGAAATCAGCGATTGGATCACCCCCTTCCCCTTGATTTGCAAGCTGAATCAAGCGCTCTTTTGTAAAAAGCTCCGCTCGTCTGCCGACATCATCATCCCCTGCGCCGACTAGCTCACTTAACTTATTCGCAATAAACATTTCTACCGTTTCTGGCACAGACACCCCAGTTTGACTGTTGAGCGCACTATTCCCTGCATCCAAAATTGATTTAAATGTTGCAGAGAAAGCATGAGGATCACCTTCATCGTTTTCTCGAATGACTGCTGCTAAAATCAAGTCTCTTGCAGATCCTGAATACAGGCGGATTGCAGATCGAATGACATCGCCTTCGTCCACTTCAATTACACCTGTTTCATAAGGTGTTTGCGCTTGATCAGAAGAAGAAACGCCTAGAAACATATAAGGCTCATCACTATCCGACCATTCATTCGATTCTTCTAAACATTGAAATCCAGTAAACCAAACTTCGACTTTGGGGGCAGCCAGTCGTTTCACGGCTTCGGATGAGAGACGGTCTTTCAAATGAGATGGAATTTTCGTCATCGAACCGCGATCGACTGAAAATACGGAAGAGGGCATTACGTTCTCCTGAATCATGAATTAAAGCATCGGTGCTTTTGAATTCATTGTGTCAGTCACGATCTGTGATCTACAGTGCCCAGTTGGGTAGTTTGTCCGCAGTTTAGAGCGTAGCCGGATCAAGACCGCGATCGCGAAGAAATCACGATCGCTCAACTATCCAAGCGTATCCGGATCAATTCCACGACTGCGTAGCTGTTCTCGTAATTGTTCAAGTTGTTGTTGTGCAGCTTCAGCTTGGCGTTGTGCAATTTCAGCTTGGCGTTGTGCAGCTTCAGCTTGGCGTTGTGCTAATTCTGTCCGCTCATCCGGGAGAAGATAACGATCGCCTTGCTCGTTGTACCAAAAGACCCATTCCCGCTCAATGCCCAGATAAGTTGCACGCTCTCGCCCAATCCCTAAACCGATTTCCGGCATCCAACAAGGAGATTGGGTCGAAAGCAACATATATTCGCCATTGACTAATTTATAAACTTCAAGCGGTGGCTTTCGACGGCGGCGGCTGGAATATACGACGTAATACAGCACCCCCATTTCCTGATACATGAGTTTTTTAGTGCTGTATTCACCTCGGTAATTCTGCGAAACGACTTCTAAAACAAAAATTGGAACGACACCTTCTTCCCACAAGGGATAACTGAGCCGCAAATCTTCATCGATAAACCGCTCAACTCCCAAACTGAGAAATCCGTCCGGCACGATCGCAGGTTCTTCTGGATCGTAATAAATTCCCATACGAATGCCAAAGAACCAATCAAACCGATCAGACCACAAATCACCCAAAGATTCTTTCAGCAATCTGGGAATTGTCGCTTGAAGTTCACTAACAGGCTTATCTCTTGAATCTGGCAACTCTTCAGACGAGAGATATTTATGAGAAGGGTTGTACTTAAACATTAGGATGCTTCAGCGCTACCTTGATCCTAAAGTTTCTTCCCAACCTTGCCGAATCGTCTTTCACGTTGCTGATAAGAGATTAGAGCTTGATGAAATTCAGCTCGATCGAAGTCGGGCCATAACGTATCGGTTACATACAACTCTGCATAAGCAGCTTGCCAGAGCAAGAAATTACTGAGCCGCATTTCTCCGCTAGTGCGAATCATCAGATCCGGATCGCAAATTCCCGCAGTATACAAATGCCGCTCAAATAAGCTCTCATCAATATCATCTGGCTGAATCAAACCTTGTTGGATTTGAGTGGCGATCGAGCGACATGCCTTAATAATCTCCTGTCGTCCACCGTAATTCGTTGCGACCGTAAACCGAATTCCCGGATTATCTTTCGTTTCTAAAACCGCCCGTTCGATCTCCGCCTGCAAACTCGTGGGCAGCGCATCCAAATTACCAACAAATTGAATCCGGACATTTTCTTCCTTCATTTCACGCAGCTCTTGCCGCAAGACTCGTTCAAACAAAGTCATCAAGAATTCCACTTCTTCGAGTGGGCGTCCCCAATTCTCAGTTGAGAATGCATAAGCCGTTAAGGCTTCAATTCCCCAATCGCGACAGCAGCGAAGTAAATCTTTCAGCACATCTACACCACGTCGATGCCCCATAATTCGAGGTCTACCCTGCCGTTTTGCCCACCGTCCATTTCCATCCATAATCACCGCGACGTGGTGGGGCAAGCGATTGCGGTCTAGATCAGCAGGTAAATCTTGTAAAATTTTGTGCTTGGCAGTCATTGTGGTTTCGGGGGAACGCCGATGAAAGGGGTTAAAGTCAACTTGGTTTTAGCAGAATTAAGAGTCGCCTCGCTTACGTTCATTCCGAATCCGGCGGTCTTTTAAACTACCTTCGTTAAATAAACGCGAGAATAAGAATACTGCCTTTGTTCGGAATTGACGACCGAGACTTTTCAGATCGCGCGTGACAGGTTCGCGATCGCCCGACTGTGAAAACCGTTCTTCTAGAAGCTCCTTTAGTTTACTGCTGGTTAAGGGACGATTTAACATTCCGCGTTCAGCCAGCGAAATCGACCCAGTTTCTTCAGAAACGACGACACAAATACAATTTTCTAATTTCTCAGTAATGCCCATGGCAGCCCGGTGCCGAGTCCCAAGTTGCCGAGATGCTGTCTTTTCCGATAGCGGCAAAATTACCCCGGCGGCAATCACGCGAGACCCTCGAATTAAAACCGCTCCATCGTGTAAAAGTGTCGTAGTTTGAAAGATCGTTTGTAGGAGTTCTTTAGAGATTTCGGCATTCAGTTTAACACCCGGAACTGAGAAATCTCGTTCGTCGATCGCAGTTCCGGTCTCGATAATAATTAAAGCTCCAGTACGATTTTGAGAAAGTCCTTTCACCGCTTCGACAATCTCATCGGTCACACTATCTGAACTGGGTAAATTTCGATTGGACGGTTGAAAAAGTTGCGTGATTTCTCCTCGTCCCAATTGCTCAAGAAATCGGCGGAACTCAGATTGAAGAATAAACGCCATTGCTACGGCTGCCCCAACCACCAGATTATTGAGGACAAAACTCAGCAAGGCTAAATCCATGCGACGACTGACCGCCGCCGCGAGCATCAAAATAATAAATCCCCGCACCATCCAGAGGGTACGTCTTTCTCGTCCGATGATCACGAGCATCACGTAGGTCAGCGCCAAGACTAACCCGACATCAACGAGAAATCGGAGATTTTCAAAAACGAACTTGAGTAGGGAGGTCAAAGCAGAAGGAATAAAGAGTAAGAAACTAAGGGCTTGGGTCATTGTATACAAGCTTAGAGGGGAGACTTGCAATTGAATTTCCATCTCTGCTCATCCTCACCCTTTATCCTTCATCCTGCTTTATTTCAATCTATCCGGGACGCGATCGTTGCGAATCAAGTCGGCATAAGTTTCTCGTTCGAGGATAATGCTCGCTTCTCCTTCATACACGAGAACTGCTGCCGGACGAGTCAACCGATTGTAGTTCGATGCCATGCTGTAATTGTAGGCTCCCGTTGCCATCACGACGAGAATATCTCCCGGTTGTGTTTGAGGCAGCGAAATATCTTTGATTAAGACATCTCCGGATTCACAATGTTTTCCAGCGATCGTGACTGTCTCTTTTGGCTCAGCAGACATCCGATTCGCAACCACTGCACGGCATACAGACTGATAGGTGATCGGTCTCGGATTGTCTGACATGCCGCCATCGACACTGATATAAGTGCGAATTCCTGGCACCGTTTTGCGTCCACCGACCGTGTAAGCCGTGACGCAAGAAGAACCGATTAGCGATCGACCTGGTTCACAGAGCAATTTCGGCAGCGGCATATTTTCTGCTTCACAGGCTTTGACCATCGATTCTGCAACAATCTTCACCCATTCATCAATGCTAGGTGGATCATCGCTTTCGTTGTAGCAAATCCCTAAACCGCCACCAATATTCACTTCAGAAACATTCAAACCGTATTGAGATGCTTTCTTCACCCATTGCAGCATGACGCTGGGCAAATCGCGATGTGCTTGCAGCTCAAAAATCTGTGAACCGATATGAGCATGCAAGCCTGTCAATTCAAGATTTGAATTCTGACTGATGAACTGGAAAATATCTTCGACGTGATTGGGATCGAAGCCAAATTTACTGTCCAAGTGCCCGGTGCGGATATATTCATGCGTATGGCAATCTAATCCGGGCGTAATTCTCAGCATGACTCGGATGAGACGCTCAGCATTCATCTGCGCCAATCGTTGCAGTTCAAGCTGATTATCAACAACGATCGTGCAACCGGATTTCACGGCATATTCTAATTCAGCGATCGACTTGTTATTTCCGTGCAGATAAATCTTGCTTGGATCGGCTCCAACTTGTAGTGCGGTATAAAGTTCGCCTCCAGTTGCCACATCGATCCCCAGTCCTTCCTGAGAGACGATCGAGCAGACTGCCAAACAGTTCCAAGCTTTTGAGGCGTACAACACCTGCGTCTCTGCGGGATAGTAGCGGCGAAACGCATCGCGATATTGTTGGCAAGCCGTTCGCAAGCCTGTTTCATCTAAAACATAGAGCGGAGATCCGAAATGTTTGACCAGTTCAGTCAAGTCACAGCCGCCGACTTCGAGATGATCGCGATCGTTGACCTTCGCGGTCAGGGGCATGAGAAATTGATTGGGAGAGCGATCGGAACCGGAATTTGGGAGATATTGACGACCAGAAGCGGTCGTTGCAATCGGAGTCGATACCATGCGTGAGTCCTCAATGCTGGCAGGTGTTGTAGCTAGCTTTTTTTGCAGTATCTACCAGTTTACAATTGAGGGCTTTGGATTTAAGAGTAATTTCTGATTGCAGATTGATCGATCGTCTCTATTCCAGATTGATTGCACTCCAAATTAAGTCGCTGTAATTCGTCGATCGCTTCTCAGTCTGAAATTTCGAGGTGCGATTGGGTCGATCGTATTAACTCACACGCTTCTGTGTAGAGTGAAATGAAGCCTACTGCAATTACCTCTATGCAAGCGAAAGAACAATTGCTGCATGAAATTGACGAGATCCCTGATTTCTTGCTCGAAGAAGTTCTAGATTTTGTTCAATTTCTGAAATCAAAACATTTGCGGAACAAACTTGAAATCAGTGAGATGAGTGAGACAGTTCTCGCGAAGGACTGGCTTAGACCGGAGGAGGGCGAAGCTTGGCAAGATTTGTAAAGGGCGATGTGGTGATCGTGCCGTTTCCGTTCTCGGATTTGACAAATGCAAAACGGCGACCCGCTAAGTTCTAGCCACATTCAAGATAACGATCTAGATTTTGTGTCAGATTACCAGCCTATTAATTTCTGATAGTTGCTTGATAAATAAAACCCTATCTTCTCCTGAGCCATCGTAATCTGGATGGAAAGGCACTCCATTTCTCTCAGCATGACTAGGTTCAGCTTCAAATCCCAAGCGTAGATGATAAGCGATCGAGTCTTGATTAACCGGGGAAGTTACACACCTAACTCGAACCCGATCAAACCTTTGCACCACTTGAAAGAACTGTTGATACAAAGCACTTCCTACACCTTGCTTTCTAAAATCCGGGTGAATTCCAACAAAGTGAATATATGCTTCTTCCGAGTGACTCTGCGATAAGAAGCCAATTAAAAAACCAATGATTTTTTGATCAATTTCTGCGATGAAACTTGTTTCACAGAAGTGAACAAAAAAGAGTTTAGGGAGCATATCCCTCATCTGCCTTCCGCCCCACCATTCATTCACAACACAAATAATGGATTGATAGTCACTGGGCTGCACATTCCGAATTTTCATGCGATTTCATTCAAATCGTTGCGATTTCAGATTGGATTGATGCTAGCTCAAACGGTAACAGCTTGATTGATTCTGGATACAGCCTCAGAGATTCATAGGTTCTTTCATCTCGATCGACTTGACTTCGATACAATCAGATCCATCCGTCTAGGCTCTATCCTTGTGAATTCCATCACGCTCCAAACGATCGATCATTCCCTCCTCCCCCAAAGTCCTCGAACTCGATCAAACTTGTTGCAACGGACTTTGGACAATCGAAGGGTATCACCGAGAAGTAGACAGCCTCAATCGTGAATTAATCGCACTCTGTATCTGGGGATCGCTTGATTGGATATGGCGTGACCGTTTTGTATCAGATTTGTTCTTTAGCGCAGTTCTAACCCTGTCGCCGTAAAGCGCAACCGATCTGGGCGCACTCCCAAGGCAGTTTCGAGAGAAACTCCAGCGATCGAACGGTAGGTTTCGAGCAATTCTTGGTCTTTTTCCTCGGTTGCTACTGTATAGCCCGCTAGAGGCAGAGTCGCCATCAGAACAAAGGTTTCATAGAGCTTTTGACGCTCTTGGCTGTTCAGTGCTTTGAAGGTTGCCGAAGAACCGAAGGCAGCATCGACGTTAGCTTGGAGATTCATCAGCGCAGTTTCACTAGGTTCCTCGCCGTAATGCACCATGTAGCAGACCCCTACCAAGTAGGTGAATGCCATCGCGACATTGTTAGGGCGACCCAGACGTTGGGCTTCTTGCTCGAAGGCAGTGAAGCCCCCGATAAAGGTTTCGTTCAACTGACTTACTATAGTGGGGTCGTTGCTCAAGCTCTGAGAAAACTGCGTCACCAGCAGGCGTTGCGGACTGGAGCTAAAGCTTGTTTGTGGGGCAGTTTGAGCTTGGGCGCGGGCAGTGGTTTGCGCACTCCGGTCACTGTTGTTGCGCCGATTGATGCCATCAAGCCGTGTCTGAGTTTCACGAACCATTGCAGCATTTTTCTGGATGCTGAGGTAGGCATTCATGTTGCTGAAGCTGAGACTGCTAGGTGCGCCAAACTGAGCCGAAGCTGGGCTACCAAAGCCAGCAGTGATGAAGACGGTTATGAGGATGGCACGAATGGATGGGTTCATCGGTTCTTCTGTTATGGGTCTTGAAGTTTACACAGTTGAGAACTTGAGCATTACAGCACCCTGCGCCAAAACGATCGCATAGAAGGCTTAAAACTTTTGCCTTCACATAATTTCCTTAGCTGAGGAAAGATCCAGTCTAAACTTTTCTAGAACGAGTGTCCAGGAGTAATTTATACAGTAAACAATGATGAGTTATCGCATCTTCTCATTTACCAATCAGCGTTGACGCGATCTCATCAACTTGTCTAATTGCTGCTAATTTCAACCAGGGCTTCACCTGATTTCAAAAGCTCTCATGCTTCTGGCAATGCTACCCTTAAAATCTCCTGCATTCGCGAGTTGAAAGTCTTGCCTCAAGCATCTCTCAAGCCCACATCGTGAGTGATCAAAATTTTCTCATATCGATCGCACTTCGATACAATCAGATCCGTTCTGTTCATCCTATCCCTGTGAATTCCATTACGCTACAGACAATCGACCACCCGCTCCTCCCTAACGTCCTCGAACTGGATCAAATTTGCTTCAATGGACTCTGGACGATCGAAGGATATCAGCGAGAAGTAGACAGCCCAAATAGTGAATTAATCGCGCTCTTATCTGGGGATCATTTAATTGGCTATGGATGTTTCTGGGCGATCGTAGACGAAGCGCACATTACCATTCTCGCGATTCATCCCGATGATCAACATCAGGGATTTGGACAATTGATCTTACTGGCATTGCTCGAGCGGGCGCGTCAACGCCAAATGAAACACGCTACGTTAGAAGTTAGAATTTCTAATGAGGCTGCAATCTCTTTATACGAAAAGTTCCAGTTTAAAGTTGCAGGTCAGCGTAAGAATTACTACACTGATACGGGCGAAAATGCCTTAATTCTCTGGCGTGGTCAACTACAAACAGCAGAATTCGAGGATTCTCTAAAGGAAAAGTGGCAACAAATTCGCGATCGACTCCACCAGCAACAATGGACACTCAGCGATCCTGAAGCTTTGCTGAACCTGAAAAAAACCAGCTTGACTTCTCCCTAAAGATTCGATAACAATCTGCCTTTGGTAGTAAATCACACAATTTCAATTCATTCTAACGGCAGGATTTCGTTCGGTAATCCTCCCATTTGCCTGTTTCGGAACTCCGTAACCGGAGAGTTCGGCTATGCTAGAATCAGACCTACGCAGCAGGTGAATGGAAATACGCCATGTTTGAACGCTTCACAGAAAAAGCCATTAAGGTGATTATGTTAGCCCAAGAGGAAGCACGCCGCTTGGGTCATAACTTTGTGGGTACAGAGCAGATCCTCCTGGGTCTGATTGGAGAAGGAACGGGTGTCGCTGCCAAAGTTCTCAAATCGATGGGAGTGAACCTCAAGGACGCTCGGATTGAAGTTGAGAAGATCATTGGTCGCGGTTCCGGCTTTGTGGCAGTGGAAATTCCGTTTACCCCACGGGCAAAGCGCGTTTTGGAACTCTCGCTTGAGGAGGCTCGCCAACTCGGTCACAATTATATTGGAACCGAACACCTGCTCTTAGGATTAATTCGAGAAGGTGAAGGCGTTGCCGCCAGGGTGTTAGAAAATCTAGGCGTTGACCTCTCGAAAGTTCGTACTCAAGTTATTCGGATGTTAGGCGAAACCGCCGAAGTCACTTCGGGTGGTAGCCAAGGTCGCACCAAAACCCCGACCTTAGACGAATTCGGCTCGAATCTGACGCAGATGGCAGCCGAAGGCAAACTCGATCCCGTGGTCGGTCGCCAAAAAGAAATCGAACGAGTCATTCAAATCCTGGGTCGTCGGACGAAGAACAACCCCGTGTTAATTGGTGAGCCTGGGGTGGGTAAAACCGCGATCGCTGAAGGACTCGCTCAACGGATTGCCAATGATGACGTTCCTGACATCTTAGAAGATAAGCGCGTCGTCACCCTCGATATCGGTCTACTCGTGGCAGGAACCAAGTACCGAGGCGAATTCGAGGAACGCTTGAAAAAAATCATGGATGAAATCCGCTCTGCCGGAAATGTCATCCTGGTCATTGACGAAGTTCATACCTTAATCGGTGCAGGCGCGGCAGAAGGCGCGATCGACGCTGCCAACATTCTGAAGCCAGCCCTTGCCCGAGGTGAACTGCAATGTATTGGTGCAACGACGCTCGATGAGTATCGGAAGCACATTGAACGCGATGCAGCGCTCGAACGCCGCTTCCAGCCTGTCATGGTGGGTGAACCTTCGGTCGATGAAACGATCGAGATCCTCCGAGGCTTACGCGAACGTTATGAGCAGCACCACAAGCTGAAAATTTCAGATGAAGCGCTAGAAGCAGCCGCGAAGCTATCCGATCGCTATATCTCAGATCGATTCTTGCCGGATAAAGCGATCGACTTGATCGACGAAGCAGGCTCGCGCGTGCGGTTGATTAATTCTCAATTGCCGCCCGCTGCAAAAGAACTCGATCGCGAACTGCGTCAAGTCCTGAAAGACAAAGATGATGCAGTCAGATCTCAGAATTTCGACCGGGCAGGTGAACTGCGCGATCGCGAGATGGAGATCAAAGCGGAAATCAGAGCGATCGCTCAAACCCGCAAAACCGAAGCGACCGATGAAAATGCTTCTCCGGTCGTCGGCGAAGATGACATCGCGCAAATCGTTGCCTCCTGGACAGGCGTTCCGGTGAACAAACTTACCGAATCTGAGTCTGAGAAGCTGCTGCACATGGAAGATACGCTGCACACTCGCTTGATTGGTCAAGATGAAGCGGTGAAAGCAGTATCGCGTGCAATTCGCCGCGCACGGGTGGGCTTGAAGAATCCCAATCGCCCGATCGCGTCCTTTATCTTCTCTGGTCCGACTGGGGTAGGTAAAACCGAATTGACGAAAGCCTTAGCAGCTTACTTCTTCGGATCTGAAGAAGCGATGATTCGTCTCGACATGTCAGAGTTCATGGAGCGTCACACCGTTTCTAAACTGATCGGTTCGCCTCCTGGATATGTCGGCTACAACGAAGGCGGTCAATTGACTGAAGCGGTTCGTCGTAGACCGTACACCGTTGTGCTCTTCGACGAAATCGAGAAAGCGCACCCCGACGTGTTCAACATGCTGCTGCAAATCTTGGAAGATGGTCGTTTGACCGATGCTAAGGGACGCACCGTAGACTTCAAGAACACACTCTTGATCATGACCTCGAACATTGGTTCTAAGGTGATCGAGAAGGGTGGCGGTGGACTTGGTTTCGAGTTCTCTACCGAGAACGAATCGGAATCGCAATACAACCGCATCCGCTCCTTGGTGAACGAAGAACTGAAGCAATACTTCCGTCCTGAGTTCTTGAACCGACTAGATGAAATTATCGTCTTCCGTCAGTTGAACAAGGCAGAAGTCAAAGAGATCGCGGACATCATGCTCAACGACGTGTTCAAGCGTTTGAAAGAGCAAGGAATTACGCTGCAAGTCACAGAGCGGTTCAAAGACCGCCTCGTTGATGAAGGCTACAATCCGAGCTATGGTGCACGTCCGCTCCGTCGAGCCATTATGCGATTGCTTGAAGACTCGTTAGCAGAAGAGATTCTGTCCGCACGGGTGAAAGATGGCGATATTGCGACGGTTGACGTAGATGAGAATGGACAAGTGAAGGTACTTCACGGTCAAGAGCGAGAATTGCTGCCAGCAGCCGAATAAGTTCTAATTCTTGAATAGTAAAAGCGGTAGAAAGACAACTCTTTCTACCGCTTTATTTTTTTGATGCTAACTATAAGAAATATCAGATCCTTGAAAAACTGCAATAACTCTCGTCTTATAATACGCGAAAGTAGAAAATGATTCAGTTAGCAGATTGAGTCATTTCTAGTGTGAAAGTTGAGGATAAATTGACTTATGGCAAGAAGTAGTTTTTGGGCTGATTTTCAGAAGTTTCTCATGCAAGGAAATGTTATTGACCTTGCAGTTGCAGTCATTATTGGTACTGCTTTTGGCAAAATTGTGACTTCGTTTGTAGAGGATATTATTACTCCGTTAATTTTGAATCCTGCTCTGAAAGCTGCCCGAGTCGATAGCTTGCAGAATCTTTCGTATGAAGGCATCAAGTATGGAGTTTTTCTTGCATCGGTTATCAATTTCCTAGTGATTGCTCTTTCGATTTTCTTGATGATTCGCGCGTTTGAGAAAGCAAAGCGACGTTTTTCCCGGCAAGAAGCGATCGAAGAAGCCGCAGCACCCGATCCATTGTTAGTTTCTCAAGAACGTTTGACCAATGCGATCGATCGTTTGGCTTCTAAAATGAACTAATTGAATTTCACGATTGAACGATCGCAGTTCACTTTTGAGAATCGCGATCGTTCTTTTTAAAGTTAAACCTGAATGAAAAGTTAAGAATTTTAAGACCTCCAACTTCTCGGACTTAAGGAAGTCTTGCAAACACTTCGCGAATAAATTCTTGATCATTAATTTGTCGGGCTTGGAGACTCTGTTTCAAAGTGATTAAATCGCTTTTCAGTTTGCGAAGTTCATTCAGTTCGGAAGTGGGAGTCGGAGTTGGAGATACGACACCTTTTGCATCATCATTTAAGCGTCTCCGAACTGTAAGTGTCGCAATTCCTGTAACAGGAAGTTTGCGAGTTCTTTGATAAGTTTTAACAGCACTATAAGTCGTGCGGCGGTAGTTGCCGCTCAGCTCAATATCGACTTTCAAAACGATTTTGAGATTGTTTTGTAGAATTCTCACCGTCTTCTCGATCGAACTTCTCAAATCTGCACCATCGTTTCCGGTTGCTGCCATGTTGCTATCCAATTGGTATTGCAGAATCGCAGCACGGGTGTAGTCGTCTAAATTCGATAAGACTCGTAGCGAAGTCGTGTCACAGTTAATCGCACCGAGAATGTCACGATCGCAAGCATTCACGCTATTTCCTAACCCATCAAGTCCTCTAGGACCTAGATAGTATCCCAGTCCATCGAGATTTTCTCGTAGGTCTTGAAGTGAAGTGATTGGCATAGAACGATGCTCCTGAATTTTGCACGTTTTTACAGACAATTCAGTTTCTATTTTGCTACAAGAAAGCCTGGTCAAAATCGGTAAAGAAGTGGAAGAGAGATAAAATGTCCAAAGACCAAGTTAAACGTGCCATGACTCCCGAAACCAAAGCCGAACCTCAAAATCTTCCTGCTTCAGATTCTCCGCCCAAATGGAAAATCTGGTGGGAGAACTTCCAAATTCTATTTATTGCCTTGATTTTGGCTTTGCTCGTGAGATCGTATGTGGCAGAACCGAGATTTATTCCATCTGATTCGATGGTTCCGACGTTACGAGTGGGCGATCGCTTAGTCGTTGAGAAATTGTCGTATCGATCGCATCCACCAGAATTTGGCGACATCATTGTCTTTGATCCACCCCCTCAGTTACAAGAACTTGGATATTCTAAAGATCAAGCCTTCATCAAGCGGATCATTGGCAAGCCTGGGCAAACGGTCGAGATTAAGTCTGGAAAAGTATTTGTCGATGGTCAGGTCTTACAAGAACCGTATATTGCTGAAGCGCCGAGGTATACGATGCGACCTGCAGCTGTTCCAGCAGATAGCTACTTTGTGATGGGAGACAACCGAAATAATAGTAATGATTCGCATGTTTGGGGCTTTTTGCCCAAAGATTTTATCTTGGGTCGCGCTTGGATCCGGTTTTATCCATTCGACCGCATTGGACGAGTTAGTATTGATACCAGATCATAATGTGAATTTTGCGTGAAGTTTTTCAAAAAAGCCTGTCGTAAAAACGGAGTACACGAATCAGTAGAAACCGAACTTGCTCTACTTGTTTCCTAAATCACTTGAATAGGAAATCATTCGGAGATCATTCTCCTGTTGGGTTTCTACATGTTGAAAATTAACCGCGCAGTTACGTTAGTGTGGCAAAGTTCGCCATTCTGGACAACGATTCATAGCTTTGTGGCGATTGTTCAAACGCTGTTACCGCTGATCCAGCTTTACTTGATTAAGCTGATTGTTGACAGCATTGCCAGTAGTCTCAAGGGAACGAGTCAGTCTCAAAATTTTAATCACATTCTATTTCTGTTGATGGGTACAGGAATAGTCATGCTGCTGACTAATTTTGCTGCCGTTATCGCTGAGTTAGTTTCGACGACTTTATCTCAGCGAGTGACGGATTACATGCAAGTTGTACTCTACAGAAAAGCGATCGAGATTGATTTAGAGTCTTATGAAAATCCTCAGTATCAAGACATTCTAGAGCGTGCGAAGTGGGAGGCTCCTCACCGTCCTACTCGAATGTTGAACAATTTGACCTCAATTGGGCAAAGTGCCCTTTCTCTCATTGTGGTTGCCGGGTTACTCATCACGATGCATTGGGGGTTGATTAGTATTTTAGTCGTTGCCTCGATGCCCATGATGCTTCTGCGGGTTCAACAGTCTAAAGCGCTTTACAAGTGGCAGCGACATCAAACTGAACTTGAACGTAAAGCTAATTATTTTGGGCATTTACTGTTAGGCGATAGCCCAGCGAAAGAAATTCGGCTCTTCAATATTGGCAACTTACTGATTGAATGGGTGCAGGAGTTAAGACAGCAATTGCTGCGAGAAAAGCTTGCGTTGATTACCCGACAAGCCAGTGCTCGATTGCTCATGCAAGGGATCACGAGCCTTGCAGTTCTTGCAGCGTATGGATTTATGATTGAACAAACGCTGCAGGGGAAATTTCAGCTTGGCGATCTCGTCCTTTATAGCCAAGCTCTGCAACGCGGGCAGGGTGCGCTGAAAGATCTCATTGGCAATCTAGCAAGCCTGCATGAAAATCATCTATTTCTTGCTGACCTGTACGAGTTTTTGGCGATTCAACCCACGATCGCGAAACCTCTTCACCCGACAACTGTGCCATATCCGTTTCGCCGCGGAATTGTGTTTGAAAATGTCAGTTTTCGGTACCAGAATTCTGCCCGTTTTGCACTGAAGCAAATCAATCTTTCTATTCAACCAGGAGAAGTGATTGCACTCGTTGGTGAAAATGGCTCGGGTAAAACAACATTGGTCAAACTTTTGACTCGACTCTACGATGTCACAGAAGGGCGGATTACGATCGATGGCATTGATATTCGGCACTTCTCGCCTGACGATTTGCATCGTCAGATCAGTGTGATTTTCCAAGACTACACGCGCTATCAATTCAGCGCCCAAGATAATATCTGGCTTGGCAATATTGAACTACCGATTACCTCTGATCGCATTGTTCAATCTGCTCATCAATCGGGTGCCGATACAGTGATTCAAACCTTGCCACAAGGCTATAACACACTGCTCGGAAAGTGGTTTAAAGGGGGCGAAGAACTCAGCGGAGGACAATGGCAAAAGATTGCATTAGCTCGGGCTTTTTTACGTGAAGCTCAGTTGGTTGTGCTCGATGAACCAACCAGCGCTATGGATGCCAAAGCTGAGGCTGAAGTCTTTCAGAAATTTCGGGATCTGATGCGCGATCGCTCAGCGTTGTTAATTACTCATCGTCTCTCAACGGTCAAGATGGCGGATCGAATTTATGTGATGGATCAAGGAAGAATCACAGAAAGTGGGACGCATGACCAATTAATGGCGCGACGAGGAACCTATGCTCACTTGTTTGAAATTCAAGCCAAACACTATCAATGACAACTCCTGAAAATACTGCTTTACTAGCCTGTATCCGGTTCTATTTCGGCACAACAACCGAGTGCGACGTGAAAGATGCGTTGGGAGGGGCGATCGATTGGTCGGTACTGTTAAAAACTGCGATCGATCATGGCGTTATGCCGCTGCTATATCACGCTCTTAAATCGATGGATGTTCAAGTCCCACGCTCCGTTCTGATGAATTTGCAAGTTTGCTATCGGATGAATGGATTGCATAATGTCTCGCAAACTCAGGAACTCTTGAAGGTGCTTGCGCAGCTTGAAGCGGCTGGAATTGATGCGATCGCATTTAAGGGATCGGCACTTGCGGCTTCTGCATACGGCAATATTGCCTTTCGTCAATTCAATGATTTAGATATTCTTGTTAAGCGGCAAGATTTTTGGCAAGCAAAAGCAGTCTTAGTAGCAGCAGGCTATCATTCTCCAGTTTCAACAGGCGAACTTCTACAATTTCAGCGATATCTTCAGATTTCTTTAGTGAACCGCACGCCTGATGCAGCCTTGTTTAATCAGAAGTTTCAACACTCTTTGCTGCATAGTAATCCAGAGCGAAGCATTGACTTACATTGGGGAATTCCGCCGAGACGAACTTGGAAGTGCGATCGCATTGAGCGCCTCTGGGAAAATCTAGACACGATCGATCTGATGGGACAGTCGATTCAAACGTTTTCGCCGGAGACAGCACTGGTCGTTCAATGTCTAAATGTTGCGAAGGAACCTTGGAAGCGCTCATTTAAGCAGATTTGTGATGTTGCTCAGATCATTCAAGCGTATCCTAAGTTGAACTGGAATACTGCGCTAGAACTATCGGCTGATTTACGAAGCCAACGGCTTTTTCTCATCGGGGTTGAGGTGACTGCTCAACTTCTGGGTGTTCCGCTACCCGAATTTGTGCGCGAGAAACTTGCCGGAAACGATTCAAGCCATCAGCAAGTTTTTGAGAGCGATCGCGCTCCTACAGGCGTGTTGAAAACTTCTTGGTCGGAATATACGAACCAACTGAATACTCTAGATCAAGCGAGAGATGGAATTTTTGCGACAGGCTTTTATCCCCTCATCACGCTGCTCGCGATTTTGACAACCATCACATCGATCAATGATCGCGATCGTGAGCTATTACCTTTGCCAAGCTGGCTATTTTTCCTTTACTACGTGCTTCGCCCAATTCGACTTTTGATCCAGTACGTATTCGCCCGTAAACTGCTCACTGTACAAAGCAAGGTATAGTTCCTATGAAACAGTCATCTAATGTAGAGAGTGCCCTGACTCAATTCCAGTTAGCGAACGCTTGGCACGCTCGAGGTCATCTGGAAGAAGCCTTGACGCGCTATCAAGAAACAATCCGACTCCATCCGAACTATGCGCCTGCCTATCAGCAGTTAGCCAATTTGATGCTCAAACAACGTCGGATGGAAGAAGCATTGCAGTACTACGAGCAAGCGCTGAGCTTAGATTTTGAGGCAACCGATCTATCGTTTTACTACCACTGTTTGGGCTTATCAGAACGTAAGAGTTCTTCTAGTCAAGCGGAAATTGTTTCAGCAGGAAACTCAAGCGTAATCAAGACAGAACATATATCCAGAGGCATGACCACTGGCAAAATTAGTCTTGGAAAACAACGAATTTTTGGGTTTCATCGTAGCGGCTGGAACTTTGCAGTTCAGGCACTGAGTCCGTTGCACAATCCTCATGGTGTTTTGTTTGATGGGTGTATAGAAAATCAGTTTCTATTTCAGCACAATGCGCGATCGCGATCGCGCCAAATTTTGGCAAAAATGAAAGCTGATGGTGTGTTTCAGTATCTCGCAACCTCAGAAGAAAAAGGAATTACGCCTTATCAAAAACCTTGGGTTGGGTTCTTCCACAATCCTCCTGCTATTCCCATTTGGTTTCATTATCACAATTCACTCCAAAGGCTATTTCAAAAGCAAATCTGGCAAGATAGTCTACCTCATTGCATTGGGTTGTTTGCCCTCTCGAACTATCATGCAGAATGGCTAAGAGAGCAGACAGGCAAGCCTGTTTCTGTGTTAGTTCATCCAACTGAAATTCCTGAAAAACAGTTTGATTTTCATCAATTCTTACAAAATCCACGTAAAAAGGTGGTGCAGATTGGATGGTGGCTCCGCAAATTGAACTCGATTTATCGACTCCCACTGGATAAAGATAATTCACTGGGCTATGAGAAAGTAAGGCTAGGCTTTTTGTTTGATGTAGCCGAAGATCTCATTACTAAGCTGATGCAGCAAGAAGCGAGAATTCATAAGATCGATGTTGATGAAGCATACTCAGAAAATACGACTGTTCTTCGACATCTCCCTAATGATGAGTATGATGATCTATTAGCTGCCAATATCGCCTTTATTGATTTGTATGATGCCAGCGCGAACAATGCCGTTATTGAATGCATCGCTCGTGCAACTCCCCTGCTCGTCAATCCACTCCCGTCTGTGAAAGAATACTTGGGTGATGAGTATCCCATGTACTTCAACACTCTAGAAGAAGCCGCAGAAAAAGCGTTGGATACGTCCTTAATTCTTGAGACGCACCTTTACCTGAAGCATTGCGAAACCAGACAGAAACTCTCAGCAGATTACTTCCTGAATAGCTTTTGTAACAGTGAAGTTTATCGGATGATTTAATGAAAGGACAATTCTGATGACTGTTAATTTTCCACTGGTTAGTGTGATTATTCCGGTTTACAATCGCGATCGCTATCTCGCTGAAGCGATCGATAGTGTTCTCGCTCAGACTTATCCAGCGATCGAGTTAGTTGTGGTTGATGATGGATCGAGCGATCGTAGTGCAGAGATTGCTCAGCGATATATCCCAAATCTTGTTTACCACTATCAACCAAATGGTGGAATCAGCGCTGCTAGAAATACCGGAATTGGCTTAGCTCAAGGCGAATTTCTAGCCTTTCTTGATTCCGATGATATTTGGATGCCAGACAAGTTATCTCAACAAATGGAAGCCTTTACATCTGATCCAAATTTGGAGGCTGTGTTTGGCTATGTTCAACAGTTTTATAGTCCAGAGCTAGACGAAACGTTTCGGCAACGCATTCGCTGTCCGGAGCAGCCGAGTGCTGCTTATATTTCCAGCGCGATGCTGATTAAGCGATCGGCATTCCTGCGAGTCGGTGAGTTTGAAACCGAGTTAAAAACAGGAATCGATATAAGTTGGTATGCCCGCGCGGTCGAACAACAGTTGAGACAGCTCATGTTGCCCGACATTGTTTATCATAGGCGACTGCATGAGACGAACAGTGGCATTACAGAACGTCAGCACGCGAATCAACGTCTCCATATTCTCAAAACGATGCTGGATCGACGGCGGCAGTCTAATCTCCCTCAAACGACTCAGGAAATCTAAACATGCGCAACTTCTTTCAACCTCGCTCTAAGTCGAATCAAAAAACAGTTCTCTTGACGGGAGCAGCCGGAACGATTGGGATGTCCTTGCAGCACTATCTTGGGGAAACCTATCACTTTCGTTGTCTCGATCGTAAACGTATTCCCCAGGTGCAAGATATGCGAGTGGTCAACATCGAAAACTTTAGAGCCGTGCTTAAGGCAATGCAAGGAGTCGATGCTGTGATTCATCTTGCAGCAAATCCTCGTATCGATCAGCCTTGGCAAGACGTTTATACGAGCGGTATTGGTGGCACATACAACGTCTTTGAAGCAGCTCGCCAAGCCGGAGTCAAGCAAATCATTTATGCCAGCACGAATCATGTTTCTGGCTGGCGAGAAGTGAAGCAAGAACCTCAGATTACGTCTGATCAACTGGTTCGCCCTGACTCGTTGTATGCAGTTGGCAAGGCATTTGGTGAAACGTTAGGGCAATTTTTTGTCGATCGATATGAAATGTCGATCGTTTGCCTTCGCATCGGAGCCTTTGTAGCCGAACCCAAACTTTACAGCCCTAACGATCACATGCTGGCAGTCTGGTGTAGTCCACGGGATCTGGCTCAACTCGTACAGCGATCGCTAGAGCAAGATAATCTCGGCTTTCAGATTTTCTACGCTATTTCCGGCAATACTCGCCGCTATTGGGATATCAGCAATGCTCAAGCCTTGCTAGGATATGACCCTCAAGATGACGCTGAACGCTTGCTGACCGCTCTTAAATTGACTTAATCAGCGAGTCGCTGTGTTTTACGGGCAAGCGATGCTCTCAGGATTTTGATGGCACGATGAACGCTTTCACGCCATGCTTGCCAGGACAAATTCGCGCCATGAAGCCGTCTGAGAATCAGTGTTTCAGGAAGTGTGATGATAGGGATTTGAGCATCTCTGGCTCGACATAACCATTCGAGATCTTCACTGGCACGATAATCAGGCGAGAAATTCCCAATTTGACTAAACACAGTTCTGCGAACGACCAGCGTACTAGGAATGGGACTCTTGTGATCTTCAAGCCCAATTTCGGGTTGAAACCAGGATGGGAGCTGAGTTCCTGGTTCGATAAAATTTTTGATTTTCGTTGCGGTGATGCCAACATCCGGATTCTCTAACATATAGGCAATCTGAATACTGAGCTTATTGGGCTGCCAGACATCATCTGCATCTAAGAACGCAATGAATTCTCCTTGAGCCTCTGCGATCGCGCGATTACGAGCTACCGATACTCCCTGATTCGATTGATAGAAGTAACGCACTTCTGGATAAGCACGTACTACATCAGCAGTGTGATCCGTTGAACCGTCATCGACCACGATCGTTTCGAGCGGATGGTAACTTTGAGCGCGTACGCTATCCAACGTTGCTGCGATGAATTTTCCGTAGTTACAGGTGGGGATGATCACGCTTACTAAAGGAGAAGTGCTCATGATTGGTATTGCTTAGGGTCTAGTAACTGTCTTGATGTAACCAGTAGATTTCCCAAGGTTTATCTCGATTAAATGGATTTTTGATTTGCCGATATCCATTTGCCGATAGCAACTGAGAAAGGGATGCTCGAATTGAGTGATCGCATTCCAAGCTCAATGCCAAAAATCGATACTGATCAAACGGAAACACTTCTAAAACATCTAACTCGCTGCCCTCAATATCAAAAGCAGCATAGTCAATGATGTTAGGAGCCTGATGTTTCTTCAGCAGAGCTTCCAAAGTAGTTGCTTCTTTCTCGACAGCTCTGCCTTTTTGAACCACTTCTTTTCCCTGATGCTTGACCTGTTCCAGATTAGATTTAATCCCGCTCAGATAGGGGCTTACCGTATCTTCGCTGCCTTCTATGAAGATGACGTTGCCAACTCGATTTGAGAGGCAAACTTTCTCACAAGTGCTATTGGGGCGATTGTCAACAAGCTGTTCAAAAAAATAGTCATTCGGTTCAACACAAATCCCTGTCCATCCGAACTCTTGTTCCAACACATAACAGCTACTGGCTGCTTTACCATTCGCGGCTCCGATTTCTAAGAAATAACCGTTTCGCTTGCCTGGAAACACATATTCAGCAATCCAACGATCGTTATTCGTTTCGTTATAGTATTGTCGCTGGGGTGGAAGTAGAGCGGGTGTAAATCGGGTCAGCCCATCAATCATTTTTCGCTGCAAAGCTCTCATCTCACTGCCTCATTTAAAGTGATGTCAGTAAATTCGCAATCACAGCGGGAATCTGGGCTACGTCCGTACCGAGTTCCAGAGCATAGCAAGGAACTTGCTTGACTAAGCTAGACATCATCTGGAATGCCGTTTTTCCACTACCTGCTAATTGGAACATTGTGCTGGGCGCAAGTGCTTTTAATGCCATTGCTGCTGTTGTCGGGCGCAAATGCGTGTCTGATTTTCCAGTTACTTGTGGAACTAATACCGCTTTAATCGGAAAGCCTGTGACGACTTTTTCAGGGCAGTGATGATTCAGAAAGAGCATTGCTTTTTCTGAATCTAGGCGATCGCGATTATTGACCCAAGGAGCCAACCGAGGAAATCGCTCTAGATCTTCTTGTCCCTTCAGTTTGGCAGTGTTGTAGAGACTATAAACATAGGGAGTCGGCTCCATCGAAAGCAGACAATAATCATCGCTGGCGTAAACGAGTGGACTATCGATGCAAGCGAGCGCAGTAGAAGATTTGCCAGACCCCCCTTTCCCTGCAAGCAAGACACCTCCATCTAGAGTGCCAACTGCTCCAGCATGAACATATTGCTTGTGATGATCGGTTGTCCACCAGTTTAGAATCATTTGCAGAGGTGAGCCCTTTTCCCAGTAGGGAATATTTTCGGCATCTTTAATCCAGTAACAGGCAAGATTTTGCTGACGATCGAGCACGCTCAGAATGTTCGGTCCGATGTGAAAGTTGGAGCGAATGCGATCGCCATCGTATCCTTTGACTTCTTTGCGCGGTCCTAAGTGGCTCGTCCAATTGATCTCAAGCAGTTCGATGAGACTGCCAATCAGTAATGGCAATTGCGTTGAGGTAGAAGCACTATCCCAAATACAAATCGTGAGATCTGGATCTGCTACAGGTGAAGTCACTAAGTGAGCAAGTGCAGGTGTGAGATAGGGAACTAATCCGTCTCCTGCAAACTGTAGACAAATCGTATATCCTCCAATCAGATAGAAGAACTTCACGATTCCAACAGCTTGAGCGGCTCGCTCAAATCCTGCATGAACCATCTGAAAGTAGACGAGCTGTTCCTGTTCTTCTAATCTCAAAGCGGGTGGAGCTGAAGTAAGTTGCATAAGAGTGACTTAGTATCGGGGAACAAGAAGCGTTTTCAGAATTTGTCTACCTGGAAATGGGCGATGCCGAAGCTGAAATAAATACTGTTCTAAAGGTCGCATCACAGGTAAGCTTTGCGCTCTCAGCCACGGTTGCCACTCTCCTGCTAAGACTTGATAGGTGGACAATTCCTCAGATAGGAGCGGCATCTGCACCAGCGTAGGCAGTACCCAGTTTGGTACATCTAACTCAAGGATTTGGTGCAACAGCGTCAGCGTGTTTCGCAGGGGCAAGATCATACGATAGCGTTGTGCTTGAGTGATCAATCGTTGCCAGTCCAGATCGTCGCCAAATCTCTGGATCAGTAAAAATGCATCTGCGAGACCCTGAATGGTTTGTCCTCTTGCCTTCAAGAATGTTCTTGCACAGATTTCTAAAAGCTGATCAGTTGGATCGAGTAAGAATCCAGCGTTAGGAAGCGAGATGGCTCGCCGCCAAACCTGCTCATCTGTCTCATCTTGAGGGAATGCCCAAAATAGACGTGTCTGAATATAGAGACTCTGCTGTTGCGCCTTGAATTGGATTGACACCTGCCCTGGAGTCGGTGCAGGGGCTTCCCAATCGAGAGCGATAAGGGTCTTGAAGGTAGGATCTAGCTGATCTTGGCGGAGCAGCAAATGGAAGCTGGAGACAGGTAAATTGCTGCCGTGAAAATTGAGAGCAGAATCTCCGAGAACGATCGCATCAATTCCAGCTTCTGCCAAGGCTGCCAAAATGGTATGAAGCGATCGAATCTGAAGTTGATTAGCATACCAAGTGCGCCGATAAATCCCTTTCAGCCTTGCCATGTGAGGGTCTTCGACACCGTGCGCCAATAGAGTTTGGTATAGTTGCGGCAGGAGTGTAAAGGATGTTGAGTCTAAGGTTTCAATATCGACGCGAGCTTTCCACTGCTCCCAAGCGGTGAGTGCAGATTGACCCTTCAAAAGGGCTGCTTTTAACAGAAGCTCTTGTGTGAAAGTGAGACGATAGAATCCAAACTGGAAGATGTGTTTTTTGTGCTTCTCTGGTGAATTGTTCATGAGCGTTAGGCAGACTTGGCGTTAGGCCAGCCTACTTCTACATCGACTTCATGAATTGGATCGAGTAGGAGTAAGTCTTCCATGTCGGTGAACTTTTCCAATATCGGTTTTTCAAACTGAGGTTTGGAGGCAGAAGGTGCAATCGTTGTGGTGGGATTTGGCGAATCAAGCGTCGTGCCTTCGACTTTCAAGATCAGTTCTTCACGGATTAGATGGTCTAGAAACTCATCGACGGCTGTTGCAATATCCTCGTAGCTTGCTGCATAGGTTTGCGTGAGTTGATCAATGAGGTGAAGACGATCGCTGCCTTGCTCAAGACCACTCCAAACTTCTGCGCCTGTCTTAAGCAAGCTGTAGTAGTATCCTTTCTCTAAATTAACAATGACGACTTCTCCATCAATCGTTTCACAAACGACTTGCGGTGTATTGACCTGAAAACTTATGTTCATTTTGAGGCTGATATGAATTACACAGGTGACTTGTTGCAGTTTTTACAGCGTCACAATCGAGCGTCAGGGGAAAAAAATCAAGACTTCATCAAAACTTCATCAAACGCTGCTAGTGGATTGTCGATTATGAAAGCTAGACATAATCGGCAGTATAGATACTTTTATTGTTGGCATCTTGTGATATTCAGAGACTGATGCAATCTCTTGATGCACATTTCTAAGACATTTCTTTAAATAGTACTCGGAACATGCTTTGTTCTTTTTTTAACTACGACGAGTTTTTAATTTAGGAATCGAATCGTTGATAATGCTGTGTACAAACCTCATGCAGTTAAAGTGATGACAATAAAATTAAAGATCAAACAGCAGATCGCAAAATACTTGCCAGGAAATTGCTTACAGGCAACAACACAATCGTTCAAAACCCTGTTCCCTAAGAATTTTCGTGTTACTTGCATTGCATCCGGGTTGAAATTTACAGAAGGTCCGCTGTGGTCTGCAGATTCACAATATTTACTATTTAGCGATATTCCTGCTAATCGGATCTACAAATTTGCAGATGGACAATTAACGGTTTTTCGGGAGCCTAGTGGTAATGCGAATGGCTTGACGCGCGATCGACAAGGACGATTGATCACTTGTGAGGAAGGAAGCCGTCGTTTGACGCGGACAGAGCTAGATGGAACGATTACTGTGTTATGCGATCGCTTTGGTAACCAGAAACTCAACAGTCCTAATGATGTGATTGTGAAACAAGATGGCTCAATCTACTTTACTGATCCACCTTATGGAATTCAACCTGAGCAGCAAGAACAACCTGTTCAAGGAGTTTACTATCTATCAATTGATGGAATGCTGAAACTGGTTGTTCAAGATTTCATTGCACCGAATGGTTTAGCATTATCTCCAGATGAAAGGACGCTGTATATTGATGATTCGTCGGAACGCTGTCATATTCGTGCATTTGATGTGCAAGCGGATGGTTCTCTAACAGGCGATCGAGTTTTTTGCGCGATGAGTACTCCGGGAGTATCTGGGAATCCGGATGGCATGAAGGTTGACCAAGCCGGGCATCTCTATGCGACTGGACCTGGGGGAGTTTGGGTGTTTGAACCGGATGGAACTCATCTGGGCACGATCGTATTTCCAGAGCAGCCTTCTAACTGTGCCTGGGGTGATGCTGATTGGTGCAGTCTCTATGTTACGGCTTGTAGCTCTGTATATCGGATTCGTGTGAATATTCCAGGGATTCCAGTTCCTTAAGTTACCTATCTTGGAGTGGGCGTTACTGAACGGACAATTACTTCAACTTTTTCAGGCTTCTGATGCGGTGTAGTTGGGTAAGCGACATCTCCAGCAAAACGCAGCTGCTGATCGACTAAAATCCGGGCACGAATGACATAAGATATGTCTTCACGAATGCTAGAAGTATTGTAATTGAGCGAAAACGGGATCGGGACTTGTTTGCCTTTCGTTTCGATAGTTTGTTCTGCAAGAACTTCGATTGGTGCGTCAACCGATTCTAAAGTGACTTGCACGATCGCATCAGGCGGCAAAGCAATCCGCTCTCGATAAGTGACGTTACCAGAGACGGTTGTAGAGGCTGGAGAGATCATTGTTCCGGTGCAAGCTTGATAAAATGGTCGATTGTTGTGCGTCAGTTCAGCTTGATCTCCTTTGCCAGAAAAGGTGTACTTGCCAGCTTGATATCGAATTCCAGAACCTGTGCGAACTTGGCGCAGGTTCAGAGATTGATTCTCGAAAGTCACGATCGCACGATTGCCAATAAATCTTGCTCGAAACTGCTTGCCCTCGCGACACTGAAACTCATAGATCCGAGCTTGTGCAGGCTGTTGTGCTTGAGCCGCGATCGCTGTTGTGAGGAACAAAAATGTTGCAAGTCCTATACCCTGGTTAAAAAATTTCATTGTCCTAAAGGTGAACGATATTGATTGATGAATACTCTTCATCACAATAGTTCCAAGCAAAGTTAATTTAACTGTGAGGCGGCGCTGATCTCCACTACGCGATCGTTTTCAAATCGAAACACTAAGGACGAAGCGTACTGATCGTTGGCATAAAACACTGCATTGTCTTCATCGGCACTGGGCGTTCCGTAAATTCGTAAGACTTTGTTTCGGCGATCGCCGACGCGCACTCCTTCTAATGTTGCGAACTTTGAACTACGCGTTGTAATCGAATAAACTGTAGCATTCGGTTCTTGACGAACGCCCATTGGGACTTCAAAATGCACTTCCAGTTCTGGATATTTCCAGTAGAGCAAGGTTCCACAACAGGTTGAAGCTTGAGATGCCATTTGGGGTGGCTTGCCGAGTTTGCGTTCAACCTGAGACGCTTTCATACCCAGTTTGATGCCTGCAAGACCCATGCGAGCAATAGACATCTCTTTTGGCGGTGATTGCACTGGAGCTGTGAGAGAAACTGAAGCGAGCGGAACTGCAACGAACGTCGTGGTCAGAAGAAGAATTGTAAACAGCGATCGAGAATGAGTCAGCATAATCAAAATTTCTGAAGGGGCTTAATTTCTGCTTCAAGCCTAAAGCCATCATTCCTCAATTTTTTCGAGTGATTTCGACAAATCAGGTCGAGACTGAAAGATTAACAAAATCAAGAGAGTTTTTCGTCGATCGCACTTTTCATACTAAAAGTGATCACACAGCCTTGGAGGAAGATCTGTTGGAACGCTTGATTTTAGTGCTAGAAGAAAACCCAGAGCAGGCGATCCTGATTCAAAATGTCTTTCAACAGGATGAAGTTCCTTGTCGAGTCGAAGCGATCGCCGATGGTGCAAGCGCGATCGATTTCTTGTACCGCCGAGGCATTTACGAAAATGCTCCTCGCCCTGACTTAATTTTGCTGGATTTGGACTTGCCTGGAAAAACAGGTCATGAAGTCTTGAAAGAACTTAAATCCGATCCGCAGTTTAGAAGAATACCCGTGATCGTGCTGACCTTTTCTGAGAAGAAAGAAGACATCTTTCAAAGCTATGTGTTGCAAGGAAATAGCTATGTAATCGAATCTTCAGAACGCGATCGATTGACTGAAATTATTCAGCGAATTAAAGATTTTTGGTTAGGAATTGTAACCTTACCAGGAGAGTGAGCGCTCAGGATTGTTTGTGCTTTGATTGCAGAGTCCTAAATTTTATAAGCTCAGAAATCTAATTAAAAAAACTGGCGATTTTAATTAACGATCCGGCTGAAATTCCTGCGCTATGCTCGGACGTGGAACGTAGGGGTAGATGTGGCAATTCACAGAGGCAGGAAAAGATTATGACTGACTTAAATTTAGATACTCAATCAAGCAGTTTAATCAGCTTGAAGCAACCTTCCATTCATCGCCTTACCCAGGTTCAACCTCATGGCATCCTGCTCGTGTTAAAGGAGCCAGAGTTAATTATTTTGCAGGCAAGCCGCAATACGACTTCTCTGTTAAAAATGGATGCTGAAACGCTTCTTGGAAAAGCGATCGATGAAATTCTCGACTCTTTCCAAGTTGAACGAATCCGAGCCGGATTATCCGCAGACAATCTTGACTTTATTAATCCAACGAGAATTTGGATCAAGCGAAATGGCGATGACTATGCTGTATTTGATGCCGTGTTCCATCGCAGCGCAGACGGCTTTTTAGTTCTAGAGTTAGAACCTGCTTTGACAGAGGAAAACATTCCATTTCTGAGCTTTTATCATCTTGCAAAAGCTTCGATTAGCCAGCTCGAAGCAACGTCTAATCTTCAGGATTTTTGTCAAATTATTGTCCGCGAAGTTCGCAAAGTCACCGGATTCGATCGAGTGATGCTTTATCGCTTTGACCATGATGGACATGGCGAAGTGGTTGCAGAAGAAAAAATTGCAGAACTTGAATCCTACTTTGGGCTACATTTCCCTGAATCCGATATCCCGCAACCCGCTCGGAAAATGTTCTTGTCTAACTGGATTCGCGTGATTCCAGATGCTCACGCCGAACCTGTTGCCCTCTATCCGGCAAATAATCCACTGACCTACCAGCCAACCGATTTAACCCTGTCCATTCTTCGCAGTCCTTACGCGTGCCACACTGAATATCTGCACAATATGGGAGTTGGAGCATCGTTGACCATCTCCTTGATGAAAGACCAAAAGCTTTGGGGCTTGATTGCTTGTCATCATCGCACTCCCAAACCTGTGCCGTATGAATTGCGGAAAGCCTGCGAATTTTTAGGGCGTGTGATCTTTGCAGAAATCTCGACTCGCGAAGAAACGGCAGACTATACCTATCGAATGCGCCTTGCACAGGTACAATCTGCCTTGGTTGAAGCGATGTCTGAAGCAAGTAACTTTATTGAGGGTCTGACACAATCCGAGCCGAATTTACTCGATCTCGCAGATGCAACAGGTGCAGCAATTTGTTTTGGTGGACGCTGGACGACTTTAGGGCAAACCCCCTCTGAAGAAGAACTGAATTATCTGGTTCAATGGCTTGCGAAGAACAATGATGACGAGGTGTTTTACACTCAATCTCTGCCGCTGATTTACTCTGATGCGGAGCGATTTAAGCATGTGGCGAGTGGATTACTCGCGATTCCAATTTCTAAGCGGAGCTATGTCCTCTGGTTCCGTCCAGAAGTGATTCAAACTGTGAACTGGGGAGGCGATCCAAATCATGCGTATGAGCTTAAAGAATCCGGAGACGATCGTCGTTTATGCCCCCGCAAATCCTTTGAGCTTTGGAAAGAGACAGTTCGGCTCAATTCCTTGTCATGGAAGCCTGTCGAGATTCAAGCTACATTGGAATTGCGAAAAGCGATCGTCAACATTGTCCTCAAGCAAGCTGAAGAACTCGCACTCCTAGCTCAGGATTTAGAGCGATCGAATGCTGAATTGAAGAAGTTCGCCTATGTTGCTTCGCATGACTTGCAAGAGCCACTCAATCAAGTCGCGAACTATGTGCAGCTTCTCGAAATGCGCTACCACGATGCGCTGGATCAAGATGCCACTGAGTTCATCGATTTTGCTGTCGAAGGCGTGAGCTTAATGCAGACGTTGATTGATGATGTCTTGGTCTACTCGAAGGTTGATCTCAAAGGCATTGAGTGGCAACTGACTCATTCTGAAGCCGCGCTGACTCATGCACTCAGTAACCTCAGAGGACGCATTGCTGAAACGGAAGCAACGGTGACCTATGATCCGATGCCTCAAATTGTGGCAGATGGAACTCAGTTGATGCAGCTCTTCCAGAATCTCATTGGCAATGCGATTAAATTTAGAGGCACAGAACCACCGAAGGTTCATATCGGCGCGCAACGGCAAGAAGATACTTGGCTGTTCTCAGTCCGCGACAATGGCATTGGCATCGATCCGCAATTTAGCGATCGCATCTTTGTGATCTTCCAACGCTTGCACACCCGCGATGAATATCCTGGCTCTGGAATGGGACTCGCAATCTGTAAGAAGATTGTCGAATGCCATCGAGGTCGGATTTGGGTCGAATCCAATGTCAATCAAGGCGCAACCTTCTACTTCACCATTCCCGTCGGAGGACGAGATGCCGGAAAGAAAACGCATCTTTCTCATCGAAGATAATCGAGGCGACATTCGGCTCATCCAAGAAGCGCTGAAAAGCACAGCGACAGAATGTGATGTGATTGTTGCTCGCGATGGCATGGAAGCGATGCAGATCCTTCAGGCTCAAGATCCTTACCCGGATTTGATTCTGTTGGATCTGAACTTACCAAAAAAAGATGGGCGGGAAGTGCTAGCAGAGATCAAAGCTGATCCTTTGCTCAAGCATATTCCCGTGGTTGTTCTGACCACTTCGCGCAATGAAGAAGACATTCATAAAAGCTACGATTTGCATGTCAATTGCTACATTGCTAAATCTCGAAATTTACCCCAACTATTTAAGATTATTCAGGGGATTGAGGAATTTTGGTTAGAGACTGCGACATTACCTATCAGAACTGGTTAGAGAAGCCTTCTGTGCAGGTGCTGCTTGTAGAGGATAGTGCTCCAGAAGTGCGCCTGCTCCAAGAAATTCTCAAGAGCACGATTCTGACTCGATTTGAGCTTGTCCCAGTACAGCGCATGTCAGATGCGATCGCACAGTTAAAATCGACTCATTTTGATATTGTTTTACTTGATTTGACTTTACCTGATAGCACTGGACTCGATTCTGTGAGTAACTTAACGTCGCAGTTTCCCAGTGTTGCGATCGTTGTTCTGACGAATACCAATGATGATGATCTAGCAATCAATGCAGTTCGACATGGCGCTCAGGACTATTTAATGAAGCGTCAACTCAATCCGGATACATTGATTCGCTCGATGCGATATGCGATCGAGCGAAAACAAGCCGCAGAAGCATTGCGGGAGGCAAATGAAATCTTAGAGCAACGCGTTCAAGAACGTACCGCAGAACTCAAGCAAGAGATTGAAAGATGTCAAAAAATCCAAGCCCGATTAGAACTCGCTCAAAAAGCTGCGAAAACTGGAACCTTTGAATGGAATCTACAAACGAACGAGATTAATTGGACAGCCGAGGCTGAAGCACTTTATGGTCTAGCTCCGGGAAGTTTTGCTGGGAGCTATGAGCATTGGATTGAGCTACTTCATCCTGACGATCGAACTAAGATTGAGATTGAAGATCAGCAAGCTCTCGATACTGAATTCCGAATTCTGCACCCTGACGGAAGTCTGCGCTGGATTGCGGTACAAAGTAGCCTTGTGGCTCAACCGCTGCGAATGCTTGGCATTCAAATGGACATTACCGAGAAAAAGCAGCTCGAAGCCCAATTTCTCAGAGCACAAAGACTCGAAAGTTTAGGTACTCTAGCAGGTGGAGTGGCGCATGATCTCAACAATATTCTCACGCCCATTTTGGCAGTCACTCAGATTCTGCCGCTGAAGCTTCCCAATCTCGACGATCGCAATCGCTACCTCTTAAAGACGGCTGAAACGAGCGCGCGGCGCGGCGCGGACTTGGTGAAGCAAATTCTCTCGTTTGCAAGAGGAGTCGAAGGACATCGCGTCAGTTTGCAATTGAGTCATGTTCTGCGTGAGGTGCAGCAAATCATTCAGCAGACTTTACCTAAATCGATCGACATTCATACCAATATTGCTTCTGACCTTTGCACGATTACAGGTGATGCAACCCAGATCCATCAGATTCTAATGAATCTCTGTGTGAATGCGCGGGATGCCATGCCTGAAGGTGGAACTCTAACGCTGCAGGCTGAGAACATTGAAATTGATCATGCGATCGCGCGGTTACATCTTGATGCTCACGTGGGTTCTTATGTGGTCATCACTGTCACAGATACCGGAACGGGCATTTCGCCAGAAAATCTCAATCGGATCTTTGATCCATTCTTCACGACGAAAGAGATCGGAAAAGGTACAGGTTTAGGACTTTCTGCTTTACTAGGCATTGTTAGAAGCCATCATGGATTTGTTGATGTTCAAAGTCAGTTTAATCAAGGGAGTCAGTTCAAAATTTATCTGCCTGCGGATTGCTCAAAAGAATGTCCTTCAGAGGAGACACTACAGTCTCTATCAGGTCAGCAAGCTTGGGTACTAGTCGTGGATGATGAGCAGGCAGTCTGTGATACTTTACAAGCGATGCTATTGGCTCATGAGTATCAGGTTGTTGTCGCAAAAGGGGGGACAGAAGCGATCTCACTGTTGACCGAACATTCAGAGATTCAAACTGTGATCATGGATCTGATGATGCCGACATTAGATGGATGGGCAACGTTACCTTTACTACGGCGAGTGAACGGAGAAATTTATGCGATCGCGATGAGCGGACTTGCATCCACTGAAATTGTGACTCAAGCTGAAAGACGTGGCTTTCAAGGATTCTTACAAAAACCATTTACGACTCAAGATCTGCTGAAAGTACTCGCTCAACAACAACAGCAATTGTCGTTTTTGGTGTAGTCCGAAGCTAGAGTAGTGCTGAATTAGGTGGGGAGTGGGGAGTAGGGAGCTAGCAAAGAAACAACTCCCCACTCCCTACTCTTGTTAATCGCTTACTTTTGGAAATGTTGAAATCCTTGATCTAAGCTCAAAGTGCGATCGCTAAATTCCCCGGAACTATCAATCAATCGCACTGCTAAATCAGAAGTAATTTGACCCACGATCGCTGAGCCGCTGACTTGCTCGACCCAAAGCTTCGCTTCTTCTTGTGGCAAACATAAAACAAGCTGAAAATCCTCACCGCCGTACAATGCCCATTCCATTGCTTTTTCAGGAGTAACCCACTGTTTCAAAGCTGGATCAATTGGGATTAAAGCTCGATCGAGCTTTGCTCCGACTCCACTCATCCGACAGATTTGTAGGACTGCATCTGCTAAGCCATCACTACTATCCATTCCAGACACGCGGCTCGTCAGTTGAGGAATATCAAATCGCGGAATTGGATATTGATGTGCGCGAATTAATGAGGCTCTCTCTGGTGCAGGGTCAGAATGTAAGAGCATTTCTAATCCTGCACGGGACGACCCATGAAATCCGGTCACAAAGATGGCATCTCCGGGCTGAGCGGTCGATCGCTGAATCACACGATTCGGATCAACCTGACCAAATGCAGTAATCGCAACCGTAATCACAGGCGATCGACATAAATCTCCACCGACCAAGGCTCCCCCGTATTGATTCAGACAATCCGCCATACCTTGATAAAGCTTTTCCACCCATTCTACGGGGGTTGTTTTTGGGAGACCTAATCCAACCGTTATGCCGAGCGGTGAAGCTCCCATTGCAGCCAAATCAGACAGATTTGCCGCGATCGCTCTCCAACCTGCGGCTTCGGGCGGCGTCGTACGATCGCTAAAATGCACGCCATCGACTAAAACATCGGAAGTAATCACAATCGATTTTCCAGGTTCAGTCGGCAGAACCGCAGCATCATCTCCCACGACCGCACGAGGACAAAAAGCTTGAACTCGTTTTAATAATCCTTGTTCGCCAATATCTTGAACGGTAAGCGTCATAGTGTCGAATTAATCCCGCGATGATGATATCAAAGAACTCACGATCGCAAACGCCTTTGTCAGTCCTAATCTCTCGGCTTACTCACGAGAATCCGCCAAGTTACAAACACTGTCACCGCAACGAAAGACCAAAACACTAAAGCATCCTGCCAATTTTCTAGAAAACCAATGTGATCTGACACGATCGCTCCTCTGTACTTTTAGAATTAATTCTATCCCGGTGAAAAACGACATATACGCAGATCGCTAAAAATAAGGCTGGAGTTCTAAAATGAGCAGATTTCAACATGCGATCGTGATTGGCAGTGGAATGGCAGGATTGTTAGCAGGCAGGGTTTTAGCAAATCACTTCGAGCAAGTGACGATCGTGGAACGAGATCGGTTTCCCGAGGCACCTCAGCCCCGAAATGGTATGCCTCAATCTCGGCACTTACACGTTCTGTTAATGCGCGGACAGTTAATTCTCGAAGCATTGTTTCCAGGATTACGCGATCAGTTGATTCAAGCTGGCGCAGTATCCTTAAATCCTTCAGGCGATGTGGCATTGTTTAGTGCGTTTGGGTGGCTCCCCCGGTACGAATCGAACTTAGTCCAAATCTCAATGAGCCGAGATTTACTGGATTGGACAATTCGGCAACGATTAGAGCAAGTCGAGAATGTGCAATTTCTACCGGAGTCTCAGGTCACAGGGCTGATTGCCGCTGAAGATGGACAAGGCATCGCTGGCGTTAAAATTCAAGATCAATCTCTATCTGCCGATTGGATTGTAGATGCGAGTGGACAAACTTCCAAAACGCCGCAATGGCTAAAAGCTTTAGGATATGAACCTCCATTAGAACTGTTTGTCAATGCCTTCATTGGGTATTCGAGTCGCATCTACCGCCTGCCTACGGACTTTCAAGCTGATTGGAAAGGTATCTTTATTACCTGTGCGCCTCAAGGTGCAACGAGAGGAGGCGCACTGTTCCCGATCGAAGGCGATCGCTGGTCAGTCGGATTGGCTGGTGCAGAACGAGATTATCCGCCCACGACCGAAGCGGAGTTTCTAGAGTTTGCAAAAACTTTGGTCAGTCCTGAGATCTATGAGGCAATCAAAGATGCAGAACCCTTAACGCCCATTTACGGGTTTCGGAAAACTGAAAATCGATTGCGACGGTATGAGAAAATGCAGCGCCAGCCTGAGAATTTTGTCGTGCTCGGACATGCAGCCTGTACGTTTAATCCAATTTATGGACAGGGCATGACGGTTGCAGCACTCAGCGCTCAGACTTTGGATCGGTGTTTCACACAACATCGATCGAGTTCACTAAAAGGTCTGGCTCGAAAAATTCAAAAAGAGGTCGCGAAGGTACAAAATCAGCCTTGGACGTTTGCGATTAATCAGGATTATCGCTACAGCAGTGCTGAAGGGCTAAAGTCCCAAGGACTGAATCGATTGCTCGATCTGTATTTCGATCATCTCGGTCAATTGATGACGCAGAAAAAAGAGATTTATCAAGCGTTCTTAGAAGTCATGCACATGCTTAAACCTGCTTCAAGTCTGTTTCAACCAGGGATTGCAATTCAAGTGCTAGGACAAGCACTGCGATCGACAGCAGCGAGAGAAACAAATAAAAAAGAGACAATTGAACCTTCAACTGTCTCTAATAATGCTTAGGGGATGTTTGATAAAAGGATCATTCGTCGCCTCTACCCGCCCCGGAATTCCATTCCGGGGCGAGATAGACTGGAGCGAAGAAACTGTTGATACTTTTCAACCACTCTTTTAGGCTCGATCGCCCAAATTCCTATTCTTCATCTAGAGTTTCGTCATCATCCATTAGCTCTTGCTCATCCACTTGACCCACTGAATTCGCTGACACCTGTGCGCCCATCTCTAGCTTCTCACGCACCTGCACTTCAACTTCTTTGGCAATCTCTGGACGCTCTTCGAGATACTTAATGGCATTATCTCGACCTTGGCTGATATTCTCGCCCTTGTAGCTATACCATGCGCCTTTACGGACAATCACATTGGTCTCTTCCGCCAAATCGACCAAACATCCAAGCGTAGAGATTCCCTTACCAAAAATGATGTCAAATTCTGCAATTCGGAACGGAGGCGCAACCTTGTTTTTTGCCACCTTCACTTTCGCACGGGTTCCAAACTCTTCGGTTCCCTTCTTCAGTGTTTGAATTCGACGAATATCCAGTCGTACCGAAGCGTAATACTTCAGAGCTTGACCGCCTGTGGTCGTTTCAGGGCTACCGTAGGTCACGCCAATCTTTTGCCGCAACTGGTTAATAAAAATCACCGTACAGCCTGACTTACCGATGTTTCCGGTGATTTTCCGTAAGGCTTGGCTCATCAAACGGGCTTGCAGACCCATGTGCGAATCACCCATCTCGCCTTCAATTTCAGCCCGAGGAACCAACGCTGCAACCGAGTCCACGACGACCACATCAACGGCAGTCGATCGCACAAGCTGATCCACAATTTCTAGTGCCGATTCACCTGTATCCGGCTGAGAGATCAAAAGATTTGCAATATCGACACCCAAAGCGGCTGAGTAGCTCGGATCAAGCGCGTGTTCAGCATCGACATAGGCTGCAATCCCACCCGACTTTTGCACTTCTGCAACTGCATGAAGCGCCAGCGTCGTTTTACCCGAACTTTCAGGGCCGTAAATCTCGATCACTCGACCTTTCGGCAAACCGCCACCGAGCGCCAAATCCAGCGTCAAGGCTCCCGTTGGAATCGTTTCTACTTTCATTCGGGTGGCATCGCCTAGGCGCATAATACTGCCTTTCCCGAAGTTGCGCTCGATCTGGGTGAGCACGAGATTTAGGGCTTTTTGCTTATCGGTCGTTTCTGTTGTTGTTGTTTTACTTGCCATTAGCGCCTCAGAAAGTAGGTGTGAAAAATATGTGGGGCAAACGGGAGGGAATGAATCCAAACTTGATCAAGGGGGCAATTGTACCCGATGCGCTTTGATCTATCATCTTATTCCCAAAATTTGTAGCATGGAGATCTGGAATTGCTCTCTCTAGGGTAACGAGTATGACCTCGAAACTGCCGAATTTATTGGTTCCGGATTCCGCCCTATCTGTGGCGGATTTAACGGCTTACATTCAATCGCTGATCGAGCAGGATGATCAACTGCGTCAGGTTTGGTTAACCGGAGAGGTTTCGAGTGCAACTCGATATCGCAGCGGTTTGTTTTTTACGCTGCAAGATCCAGCGGCCAAGGCGGTGATTCAGTGTGTGGTTTGGAGTAGTCAATTGCATAAGTTGACGACGATCCCAGCGCCGGGAGAACAGTTGATTGTGCTCGGTCGGGTGCATGTACAGCCGCACCGGGGCAGTTATCAGTTGGTGGTCTGGCAGGCACTTCCGGGTGGGGAAGGTCTGCGTGCTTTGCGATCGCGTCAACTCAAAGACCGTCTAGAAGCAGAAGGGCTGTTTGATGTCGATCGCAAACGCCCAATTCCATCTCATCCTCAAACTGTGGCGGTGGTGACTTCACCGCAAGCCGCCGCTTGGGGAGACATTCAAAGAACGCTCAAACGACGGTATCCAGGTCTTCGGGTGCTGTTTTCCCCTGCATTAGTGCAAGGTGATCAGGCTCCCAGCGCGATCGTCAATGCGATCAGGCGAGTGGAGCGAGATGGCAGAGCGGATGTACTAATTCTATCACGAGGAGGCGGTGCGATCGAAGATATGGCTTGTTTTAATGACGAAAATGTGGTGAGAGCGATCGCAAACTGCTCAATTCCAGTGATTGCGGGCATTGGGCATCAAAGAGACGAGTCGTTGGCGGATTTAGCGGCTGATGTCTTTGCACATACACCCACGGCGGCAGCAGAACAGGCAGTGCCTTGTTTGGCGGATTTGTATGAGATTCATTTAGAGCGATCTGAGGCATTAAGCTCAGCCATGGCGAGGTACATGATGATCGCTCAGGATCGATTGGTGGGATTGCGCGATCGCATGTCTCGCTTGAAGCTCGATCGGGCATTAAAACAGGAAATGCAAGTCGTATCCTGGTTGCAGCAGCGATTAATTCATTCGACGCAAAGACGATTTCAATCCGCATCGCAGCATTGTCAGATGCTTCAAGAAAAATTAACAACGCTTGATCCGCAAGCCGTTTTGCAGCGAGGATATGCGGTCGTCCGTTCTGCGAAAGGAATTGTGCGATCTGCCAAAGATGTAAAAATTGGAGATAACTTGACAATTCAACTCGGACAAGGAGAAATTGAGGTGTACGTCAATAGTGTATTGAATACATCAGCCCAACCGAATCCAGAACAACTATAAATAAGGAAAGCCCACTTGCAAATGACGAATGGCTAATTCTTCTCGCTTCAACCCTTCTAAAACATTGAATCAACTCTCTACGGACACTTGGAACTATGAGCAGACCGTGGCACGAGTTGAGGAGATTTTGACGCGAATTGAATCCGGCGAATTGGAATTAGCGGCTGTGTTTGAAGAGTTTTCGACGGCTGTAGAGTATTTGCGGCAGTGTGAAACATTTCTGGCAGAGCGTCAGCGTCAGGTAGATTTGCTCATCGAAACCTTGACTGACGAAGCTGAGTTTTAAAGAATCTTCTCTCCCATCGGCTGGCAAAACGGTTGAACCCCTGTTTTCAGGACGTAAATTGCAACTGGAACCGCAAGCCGCATGGGTAGCTGAGTTTGAGACACGATTGTATCCACCAACTCGCCGGACAAACCATCTTCTAACTTTTCTTTAATATCTGCCTCACAGAGAATATGCCGCCAGCGCTTTGCCAATCCATCGATCCAGCGCTCATTTTCTTCAGGAAGCTGTCCTGATTTGATCGCCAGAGCAATTGCTGCATCTTCAAGATCTCCGTCGCAATCTTCAATCACGTCTAAAGCTGCTAAAGCAGTCGGGTGATCTGAAAGCTGTTCGCGGAAAAACTCAAGATCTGCTGGCGAAACAATAATCGACATGGGCTAGTCCTGAAAAACTCAATTCCGATGTTAGCTTATTCACAAGCTCTCAAGGCATCTAAATCGGCTGAAACGATTTTGTCTAGATTGCGGGTAATTTTTTGGATATCCCAATTCCACCAAGCGATCGACAATAGCTCTTGCACGATTTCATCTGAGAATCGCTGCCGAATCGGTTTTGCTGGATTGCCTCCAACGATCGTATAAGCAGGAACGTCTTTCGTGACGACCGATTTCGCAGCCACGATCGCGCCGTCTCCAATCTGAACTCCCGGCATAATTATCGCTTCATAACCCAACCAAACATCATTGCCAATCACCGTATCGCCTTTATATGGAAGCTCTTGAGGAACTGGTGTGACTGTCTCCCATCCATTGCCAAAGATGTTAAACGGATAAGTTGAGAAGCCAGAGAGCTTATGATTTGCGCCATTCATGATGAACTTGACTCCTGTTGCAATGGCGCAGAACTTACCGATGATTAAGCGATCGCCAATAAAGTCAAAGTGGTAGAGAACATTGCGCTCAAAGTTTTCAGAGTCTTCTGGATCATCGTAGTAGGTGTAATCGCCAATGATGATATTGGGATTCTGAACGGTATTTTGAATGAAGCAGATTTGGGGAAATCCCTTCATCGGGTGCTTGTCTTTCGGATCGGCTCCGTACATCGGCGATCTTCCTATGAATTGAGTCAAACTGTTCTTGGTTTCTATTCTAGAAGCGATCGCTGGTCTGAATCAGTAGGATGCAGCATCTCAAAAAAACGCTATGCTTCTAGTGCAAGTGATCTGTTTTTTGAGATGTTAGATCTGACAAAACTCGCTCAACAAATGCAAGGCATTAGCCAACAGTTGACCCTCGAAGCAACGGCAACTCGACAACGCCTTGATCGAGCACAATTGCTAATGGCGCAAGCAAATGAGCGACAAGCAGATCTCGTGCAAATGCAAGAATTATGGCGCGATCGCCTAAGTTTCACGGCAGCAATGCCGCTTGAACCCCTCGATACTCGAATTGGGATTGCTGCACCTCCGGCTGCTCATACGGTGATTGCCACTGATGGTTCTCAAATTGCACCCAGTCATCATGAAATTGCTTATTGCTATTTGATCAATGTGGGACGGATCATTTTGCACTATGGGCAAAGCAAGTTGCCTTTACTCGATAGCTTGCCTGAGGTCTTTTATCGCCCTGAAGATCTCTATGTTTCTAGGCAATGGGGAATTCGCACCGAGGAGTGGATGGGCTACCAAAGAACTGCTTTAGAAGCGCAAATTCTAGCAGAGTTAGCACAAGCTCTAACTGATGAAATGGAAGCCCCAACACTCGCGCTTACAGATGGCTCATTGATTTACTGGTTTTTAGAACAGTTACCTGCTGAAGCACGCGATCGTATTCTGGCTCCCATCCTAGCCGCATGGGATCAATTAAGAGCGATCGCAGTGCCACTGGTCGGTTATATCAGTGCTTCTCGAAGTGGAGAAGCTTTGAATTTCTTAAGACTGCAAAGCTGTCCTTACTTAGCACCGGATTGTATGACGCATTGTAGTGAAGTTGTCGATCGTGCGCCTTGCCAAGTTCTCGACCCACTTAAAGATGCAGCTTTGTGGGCAATTAGGCTAGAACCGGGACAGCGTAGTCCCTTATGGAAGAGTTCGGCTCGAATTCAGGAATTTTATGGCGATCATGCCATTCATTTCTGCTATGTGAATGTTGGTAGTGAAATTGCGCGGGTGGAAGTTCCGGCTTGGGTTGCAGCCGATGAGGATATGTTGCAATCTGCATTGAGTTTAGTATTGGGTCAGGTGCAGAAAGGATATGGATATCCCGTGGCGCTGGCAGAGGCGCATAATCAAGCTGTTGTACGCGGCGGCGATCGCGCTCGATTCTTTGCACTTCTCGAACAGCAGATGATCAAAGCTGGATTGCGCAATGTCGGCACGTCCTACAAAGAAACTCGAAAGCGGGGCAGTATCGCTTGAGTGTGTTTTTTCTTGAAGCCAAGTGTCGTTTGATTTTCCCTGAAACTTGAAATTGGTAAAGTAAGGTTGCATCCTGTTTGGTTGAGCGAATGCAATTCACTTTTCATCCTGCTGAAGATTTCAGCGATCTCAAACGGTTTGGCAGAATTTTGTCGCAGTGCTTTGATGCGCCACTTTCAGATGAGCCTACTTATCTCAGTCGAATTGGAGTAGAGAATACTCGGCTTTTATGGGCAGACCAAGAAGTGATCGGAGGATTGGGATTGCTCAATTTAGGGCAATGGTACAACCGAGTGAACTTGCCGATGGTTGGAGTCGCAGCCGTGGGCATTGCTCCAGAATGGCGAGGACAAGGCAGCGCGATCGCGCTGTTAAAATCGACGTTGCAAGAACTGCATGATCGAGAAGTGCCTCTCTCTGTCTTATTTTCTGCGGCTCAACCTTTGTATCGAAAAGTAGGATATGAGCAAGCAGGAGCTTTTTGCATTTGGGAAGTGGATACGGCGAGTATTCAACTTCACTCGCAAGAATTGCCAGTTCGATCGTTAAGCTTAGATTCCCCCCTGTTTGCCACACTTTACAACCAGCAAGCTCAACGGAATCAAGGGTTTCTCGATCGCAATTCTGTCATTTGGTCGAATCTCTATAGCTTTGATGCAAAATCTCCAACGTATGCTTATCAAATTGGAGAAGAAGGCTATATTACCTTTCAGCAAAACCAAGGACGGTTGATTGTCAAAGATTGGGTTTTACTGTCACCTGCTGCGATGCGGCAGTTCTGGGCGTTTTTATCTCATCATCGATCGCAAATCGATCGCATTGAATGGAAAAGCTCACCTATTGATGTTCTTAGTTTATGTCTGCCGGATCAAACTGCTAAAATCAAATCCTTGAGTCGGTGGATGCTACGGATTGTGCACCTTAAACAAGCACTAGAACAGCGGAGCTATCCGAATTCAATCGAAACTGAACTCCATCTCAATGTTCACGATTCCCTATTTTCAAGCAATCATGGCTTATTTACGCTGAGTATTGCCAAAGGGAAAGGAACCTTGACCCCAGGGGGCAAAGGTGAGCTACAGCTCAGCATTAATGCACTTTCTCCCCTGTATACAGGATTGTTAACCGCAGAGCAACTCGCTTGCTCATACCAACTGAACGGAACTGCAACTGCGATCGAGACTGCAACCTCTCTCTTTTCAAGTCCGCTTCCCTGGATGCCTGATGCATTTTAATTCTCAGTCAAGCTGTAAGCCGGAGTCGCAAATTAGAATTCTGCTTGCCGATTTTAATGGATAGACGATTAAAAACCGCAGATTTCATCACAAAGATAGATGAATTTAGTGTTTAATACGCTAGTGTCTATCTTTGTTGACGGTTTTCGATTATACCTCCACAATGCAAGGTAGTTTGTAATCAGGGTAATCACAAAACCATATCCACGTCTTGATGTAATGTCTTCACAGGTGGTCATTCAATTTATGCCTCGCGATATCGCCCAACTTCTAAAACCCCTTGAATCTGGGCTAATCGTATCTTGCCAAGCACCCGCAGATTCACCCTTAAATCACCCGACGATCATTGCTGCGATCGCAGAATCTGTGGTTGCCCAAAATGCAGTTGCCGTTCGGATTGATACGCCAGAACGAGTTACTGCTGTCCGGCAGCGGATTTCGGCTCCAATCTTGGGTCTCTGGAAGCAGAAGATTCCAGGATATGAAGTTTATATCACGCCTAGGTTTGAACAGGCTCAAGCACTAGCAGCAGCTGGAGCCGATTTTATTGCGATCGATGCGACCTTGCGCGATCGACCTGAACCCATTGAAATTTTGATCCAGAGGATTCATCAGGAACTCGGTAAGCTTGTGGTCGCGGATATTGATAGCTTGGAATCTGCGATCGCAGCGATTCAAGCTGGGGCAGACATGATTGCCACGACCATGTACGGATTTACGCCAGCGACAGAAGGCTGTTCACCGCCAGCTTTTGATCTGTTAGCTGAGATTCTCGAGAAATCAAATGTACCTGTTATTTGTGAGGGCAAAGTCAATTCGCCGGAACTTGCAAGACAAGCGATCGATTTAGGTGCATATGCAGTTGTTGTGGGAACGGCAATTACGGGGATTGAAGCTCATGTGCAAGCGTTTGATGCTGCGCTGCGAAAGAAGATTCCAGCGCTTTTAATCGAGCGAAATGACACGTATCATTTTGCACTGTTTACTCAGGAGCATCCTTCCTACCGTAACTATGTGCGATCTAAGTTGCGGCAATATAATCCTGAAACGACATCAGCGAATGGCTACTTTGATCAAAGTGCATTACGAGGATTGCCAATTGAAATTTTCTTGTTAGACGATCGCGATAAAGTCAAAGCAGGCTTAGTGAGTTTAACTCGCTGGAATTGGCTATTGATTGAGGCGCTATGGGTTGAAGAATCAATTCGGAGACAAGGGTTTGCAAGCCAATTGATGCATTTAGCAGAGCAGGAAGCGAAACGCAGGGGCTGCACCGAAGCGCTACTCGATACGTTTAGTTTTCAAGCCAAGGAGTTTTATGAAAAGCTTGGCTATGAAATGTTTGCTCAAGTTGATGATTATCCTTCTGGATATAGCTTTTTTCAATTGAAAAAAGAGCTATGAAAAAAGGCGTGATCATTACGCCTTCAGCAGCTTCAAATCAGTTGTGAAGTAAGGAGTGGAGAGTAGGGAGTTTAGAGTGATGCTCTAATTCCCTACTCTCCACCCTTTCTAGCAGTGACGACTCAAACAGGATCGCGATCGCTAGGGATTATAGAGGGAGTTTGTTGGACTAAATCGCCCCTGTTCCTCGCCCACGCTGATCGTGTTCCATCGTCAGCTTACCTTCTTCATCCTGATTGATTTCGCGATATTCTTCGACTCGCTGCTGATGTTGCTCCTCTTCAGCCTGACGGGCATCACCAGGAACTTCATAGTACATCTCAGGTTCGATCGCATAGTTGTTCAGTAAGCCTTCTTGATCAACAGTGTAACCTCCTGTTGTTTCAATGCTTTTTGAATCTGTTTGATCATCCGTTGAAGCAGAAGCTTCACGTTCTTCGGTTGGAACGGTCTTGAACTGAGAACCTTCGCGCTCCTTGCGAGCAGCCGTTTCAGCTGGAATAATATGCGGATCATAGGCATCGCTTTGAGCGCGATCGTGGCTATCGGTTGAGATCGTTCTATCCTGACTCATAGCAAATTTCTCCTTATATTTGGTAGCAGGTTTCTCCTTAGATTTAGTCAGTGAGATTTAGTAAGCGCGACCTGCGAACTTGTAGTAGATAAAGAGCGCAATAATTGCACCCAAAACTGCCAAGAAAACGCCCGTCAAGCTCAAGCTAGTTGCAGCGAAAGCAAATGTTCCAGTTTCAAGCAGCGTTGCGATCGTTCCACCAATAAAGGCACCAACGATACCGAGAATCAAAGTTCCCAGAATTCCACCGCCTTGACGACCGGGATAAATTGCTTTTGCAATTGCACCTGCCAACAGTCCCAAAATGATCCAAGCTAGAATATTCATAGTTATCTTCCGTGTAATTTAACTCTTTGAAAACCATGTGATTAACTTAACAGGCTGGAGATTCAGTCGTACCTTTCTGAGGTTAGGAGCGCTGACAGAACTTCCTCAGTCTCAAGGTGGATTTGCGCAAAACTCGTACTTGTGGGCGATGAAATGAATCCTTGTCTTACTATAAGTTGGCACATAGATATATCTAAACGTCTATTCCTATGCGATTCAAAACGATTGTGCGCTTGCTGCGAGATACGGTGACAGAGTGGAATGAAGATAATGTTCCTTTGTTAGCGGCGGCGTTGGCTTACTATACGATGTTTTCGATCGCGCCTCTGTTGATCATTGCGATCGCAATTGCAGGTGCAATTTATGGACAAGAGGCAGCCCAAGGCGAAATTGTTGGGCAGATTCAAGGTTTAGTGGGCAGAGATGGCGCAGAGTTCATTCAATCGATGATCGAAAATGCCAGTAAGCCTGGAGCAGGAGGAGGAGTTGCAACCTTTATCGGGATTGTAGTTCTAATTTTTGGAGCCTCTGGAGTGTTCGGACAGTTGCAAACGGCACTCAATACAATTTGGGAAGTAAAACCGAAGCCAGGGCGGGCAGTAAAAAGCTTTCTACAAGCGCGGTTTCTCTCGTTTGCAATGGTCTTAGTGATTGGATTTTTATTGCTGGTTTCGTTAGTCTTGTCTGCAATTCTAGCCGGGATTAGCGCGTACTTTGGAGCATTCCTACCGGGGTCGATCGCGATTGGGCAAATCCTCAATTTTGTGATTTCGTTTGGGATTATTACACTGCTCTTTGCTTCAATCTATCGATTCTTGCCCGATGTGCATGTGCCTTGGAAGAACCTTTGGGTTGGTGCGGCAGTGACAGCTTTATTGTTCAATCTAGGTAAGTTCTTACTCGGTCTTTACCTGGGTAATAGCGGTGTTAGCTCGACCTATGGAGCGGCTGGATCGCTGGTTGTGATATTGATTTGGGTATTTTATTCAGCACAGATTTTGCTGTTTGGAGCTGAGTTTACGCAAGTATATTCTAAGTATCGAGGTAGACCGATTACGCCTTCGAGTCATGCAGTTTCGCTCAAAGATGAAGTTGTCGATCGAGATGCTCCCTAATGACGAGAACTCCGAGCTTAGCAAAAGCTTGGAGTTCTAAGGCTTTATTTCACTAATCCTGCTCGCAGTGCGCGAACTGCAATCTGAGTCCGATCATTCACACAGAGTTTATTGAGAATGTTGCGAACGTGAGTTTTGACCGTTCCAATTGTGATGTAAAGCTTCTCTGCAATCTCAGCGTTACTTCGCCCATCTACGATCAGTTCCAGTACATCTAGCTCCCGAGTCGTTAGCGGATATTCAGAAATCATGCCGCTATCTTCAAAAGAAAGTTTGTTAATGGTAACTGTCGTGGTCGCTTCAGTCGGTCGAGCCAGCTTGACTTGACCTAGGACAATTCGCGCGATCGCGGGATCGATCCAGGCGTTTCCAGAGGCAGTTGTGTGAATCGCTTCAGATAACCGTGAGCCTGTAATATCCTTCATGCAGTAAGAATCTGCGCCTGCCGCAAAAGCAGCTAACACCATCTCTTCATCATCATGCATCGTCATGATCAAGATTTTGGTATTTGGAGCTTCTCCATCGGCTCTAAATTGCTGCGTCAGTTCGATGCCAGTCATATCTGGCAAACCGATATCGACGATCGCAACGTCCGGTTGAGTTGAGCGAATCAGATTCAATCCCGATCGAGCATCCCGCGCTTCGCCAACGAGTTCAATACCTTGCTCTCTCAAAAGTGCTCGAATCCCAAAGCGAGTCAAATCATGATCTTCAATCAATACAACTCGAATCTTCTCCATTTTGGCTGCTCCTACAGACGTATAAACTTTTCAGTTCAATTGCAGATTTACTTATAGTGAAATAATTCTAGATCGAGAGCATCTGCAAAGCGGTCTACCTACAGTCGTAGCTTTAGAGCCGTAAAATCTCGGACTAACTCTATCCGAAGATTGAACTTCGTTAAACTTGGCGCAATTCATTTCCGTAGTTTCTTGGATGTTTGTACTATCTTGAGCGAGTCATGACCTGTTTCTCGCTCGTCTTTGCCAATTCGCGTTCTAATAGAGAGATTGCTTGTGTTATTCGGTCATCAACATCATCAGGAGTTCGATCGTGAAAAGGCTGTGGCTTGCAAGTCTGGCAATATTTGGCTGCGGTAGCTTAGGGTTATGGTTTGTTCACTCTCTCGTTTCTTCTCAGGTTTCTGTTTCTTCTCAAGTGGCTCCCACCCAGCAACCAACCGTCTTTGCATCTCCATCGGCAAGCGTTACTCAGGGTGTACCTAAATATCAGGTTTATTCTTTGCCTAATAGCGAAATTCATACGGTGACGATCGCACCTCAAAGTCAATTTAAAGTGTCGATCGCGCTTTCTCCAAAGTTGGAACCGATCGAGCAATTTGGCAAATCGATGAATGCGATCGCAGCCCTAAACGGTGGGTTCTTTGACCCGAAAAATGAAAAAACGACTTCCTATATTACGAAAAACGGCAAAGTTGTTTCAGATCCCAACACCAATGATCGCTTAATGAAGAATCCCGATCTCCAGCCGTATTTGCCTCAAATCCTAGAGCGATCGGAGTTTCGACAGTACAAATGCGGCGAGAAGATTCAATATGCGATCGCGGCTCGTTCGGCAGTTGCACCGTCGGGGTGTCAGTTGATCGATGCCATTGGCGCTGGTCCTCAACTGTTACCCAGATTGACCGCGAAACAAGAGGGCTTTGTCGATGAGATGGTCGGAAGAGATTCGATTGGGGTCACGCAGCGCAATGCGAGAAGTGCGATCGGGATCTTAAAAGATGGTTCAGTCATTTTAGTTATGGCAGCCCAAAAGCCAGATGCACCGCAAAATTCTGGGATGTCTGTGCAAGCTATGACTGGATTTCTACAACGCTTGGGTGTTGAACAAGCCTTGAACTTAGATGGGGGTTCATCGTCATCGCTGATCTACAAAGATCAAACGTTCTATGGCAAAGTAGATAAAGATGGAAAAGCCGTTTCCAGAGCGATTAAGTCTGCCATTGTCGTGCATGAATGATTATGCGATCGCAATTCAAACTTTGAAGCTTGCTGATCCGAGACTGGGAACAGTCATTGATCAAGTGGGAGAGTGCAAACTGACTCAGCAATCAGGAGATTTGTTGCACTCACTTGCGCGATCGATTGTTTATCAACAGCTATCAACAAAAGCTGCAACGGCAATTTATCATCGGTTTCTTGAGCTTTACCGCGATCGCGCCATTACAGCAGAAGCAATTCTAGAAACGCCAGATGAAACGCTACGAGGAGTTGGATTTTCACGCCAAAAAATTGTTTATCTCAAGGATCTGGCACAAAATATTCAAACCGGATTGCCAACGCTAGAAGAATTAGAAGAATTAGAAGACGAAGCGATTATCCAAACACTGATTAAAGTCAAAGGGATTGGACGTTGGACTGTTCAGATGCTTCTGATTTTTCGACTGCATCGCTGGAATGTTTTGCCTGTTGATGATCTGGGGATTCGAGCGGGAATTCGGCGGATTTATCAGCTAGAAGAATTACCAAATAAAAAGACAGTTTTGCAAGTCGGACAGGCTTGGAACCCGTATTGTACGATCGCGAGTTGGTATATTTGGCGGAGTTTAGAATTGCCCTAGATTCAGGTCAGTAAAAAAGGGCGTAATGAACGCCCCTTTTGTCTTCCGAGTTGAAGTCACTCGTTGAAGCTATACTCCGGTGAATTGATGAATCGCATCTAGACCAACACGATCGCAGAAATCTCCAAAGCTTTCCCCTGCCTTCCGCTCTTTCTTAAAGTACGTAAACACAGGCTCGAATACCGCTTCTAAATCATCCAAATTCATCTTCTCGATGAAGACCTTTGCCAATCTCGTTTGATTGGGAGCCGCACCTAGCCAAACTTGGTACATATTTGGACCCGTTCCCACCAGTGCCAATTCTGCGAGATACGGACGCGCACAGCCATTCGGGCAGCCTGTCATGCGGAAGATAAATGACTCATTCGGTAAGCCTACTTTTTCGAGCAATAACCGAATTCGAGTCAAAATTGGTAAACTCGCTCGTTCAGCTTCCGTGGTTGCCAGTCCACACGTCGGTAATGCAGGACATGCCATAGAATCACGAACTAAAGGATCAATCTGATCAGGACGTTCGATCCCATGTTCGCGCAGAATGCGATTGATTCTTTGGCGATCGCTCTTTTCAATGTCATATAACAGAACATTCTGGCTCGGTGTCAGTAACATCGGCAGATTGAACTTTGTCACAATCTTTTTGAGCGCTGCTTTCAGCCGGAAACCGTTTTCATCTTTGATCCGACCATTCTGAATTGAGATGCCATAGAACAGTTTTCCATCGCCTTGCTCATTCCAGCCCAGATAGTTGAGAAACTTGAATTCAGGTAAAGGCTTGAACGGCTCGATCGCTTTACCAAAGTATTCTTCAACTTTAGAACGGAATTTCTCAACGCCCCATTCTTCAACGAGGTATTTCATCCGAGAATGACGCCGATCAGAGCGATCGCCATAATCCCGCTGAGTCGCAACGATCGCTTTTACCAAATCGTAAACATCTGCTTTGGCAACATATCCAATGGGATCAGCGATGCGAGGAAAAGTTTCTTCTTTGCCATGAGTCCGCCCAAGCCCGCCTCCCGCATAGACATTAAAGCCTTCTAACTCACCTTGATCATTCGTCAAAACAACCAAAGAAATGTCCTGCGAGAACAAATCAACAGAATTGTCACCGGGAACTGTCACTGCAATTTTGAACTTCCGAGGCAGATAGTACGTTCCATAAATCGGCTCAGGCGAATTTTCAATATTGGAGCCGTTAATGTTCCGCTTCCGGGCTGCGACGACTTCCGGATCTTCTTCACCCGTCATCGCCTTTTCCCCATCTAACCAAACTTCGTAATACGCACCTGATTGCGGCGTGAGAAAATCAGCGATGTTATTCGCATACGTCCGAGCATATTCATATTCTGGGCGATTTTTAAACGGTGCAGGCGGAGACATGACGTTTCGATTCACGTCACCACAAGCACTCAGCGTTGATCCCATACTTTTGACGATCGCGCTAATCGTCGCTTTCAGATTCTTCTTCAAAACGCCGTGTAGTTGAAACGCTTGGCGAGTCGTGACCCGAATTGTGTGATTGCCATATTCATCTGATAACCGATCGATGGTCAAATACAACTCAGGGGGAACAAACCCGCCAGGGGAGCGAGTTCTCAGCATCATCGAGTAATCTTTTTCTTGTCCTCTGACGCGATTATCACGATTATCTTGCTGATAAGACCCGTGAAATTTCAGCAGTTGAATGCCGTCTTCGGAAAAAGCGTTCGTGTCCAGCAACAATTCTGAAGCGACGGGTTCGCGTAAGAAGTTACTACGCTCTTTGATGCCTTCAACTTTGGAGGGTTTGCGGACGGAGGGAGGTGTAGAAGAAATGACCATTGCAATTGGTGGATCGGCTAAAGACAATAATTCGGCACTTGAATCAAATCAAGCTGCCGTAAGCATTTATTCCCGGTATTTCGGTCGGAATTGTGTTGAATGCTCTCAGTCTATCACGATCGCTTCATCTACCGTGCAGACGTAGGTGTTAAGTTCTGTTCTTGAATCACAAAATCTAACAATCCCTGACACGCATCTAAAAGCAGGTCAATCACAAAGTTAAATCCTTCCGTCCCACCATAATAAGGATCAGGGACTTCTCTTAAGGAATGCTCGGTACAGAAGTCGCACATCAAGCGAACTTTGTCTTGATAGGTTCCAGCAGGATCGATCGACCGAATCGCTTCAAAATTATCGATGTCCATTGCCAGAATCAAATCGAATTCTTCAAAATCCGCGCGTTCAAATTGTCTTGCACGTCCAACAAGCTCGATGCCTCTGAGTTTCGCCGCAGCATTCATTCTGCGATCAGGTGGGCTGCCAATGTGATAACTCGATGTTCCTGCCGAATCACAGGTAATTTCACACTCTAATCCAGCTTGGCGGATCAGATGATTCATGATGTTTTCGGCAGAGGGCGATCGACAAATATTGCCTAAGCACACAAATAGTAAGCGATATGCCATTGGGATTGCCTCAAGTGAAAACCTCTCAAATTTTCGCTTACTTTCGCCAAATGTTGGAACATTGATCGCCGCAAAATCAATATTTATCGAGTTGGGCGGCGGTTTGGTCGCGTTTGGGGTCGGGGTTGTGGTCTAGGCTGAGATGGTCTGACCTGTGGTAAATTTCCATTTCGCCAAACTCCTTGCGATCGCGCTCCAGTTGAGAAAATATAAACCCCACGTCCATTGCGCTGATTATTCTGAAACTCGCCTTCATAGCGATCGCCATTTGGGTACAAACAGACTCCAAATCCAGTCATCGCATTCTGCCGAAATTCCCCCTCGCAGCGTGTGCCATTTGCATAAATAAAAACGCCACGCCCTTGCCGCACATTGTCACGAAATGCTCCTTCGTAGCGATTTCCACTGGAGAACGTACACCGTCCAAACCCATTCAGCGAATTCGAGCGAAAATTTCCCTCACAGCGCGTGCCATCTGCATAGGTAAACACCCCCTGTCCCTCTCGAATATTCTGTCGAAACTCGCCTTCATAGCGATTTCCGCTCGCAAATTGGCACATCCCACGACCATTCAGCAGATTGTTCTGAAAATTTCCCTCACAGCGCGTGCCATCTGCATAGGTGAACACCCCCTGTCCCTCTCGATCGTGCCGCTGAAAATTTCCCTGAAATCGATTTCCGCTGGGAAATTGGCAAACATGCGTGCCCTGGAGCCAACCATCTTTGAGCCGCCCTTCACAATAATCGCTGTTTTTTGGAAGTGCCAAACTCTTAGCTGCACTGAACGGCAAGATCGGTTGGGCAAAAACTTCTGTACTGACAAAATCAGCGCTAGTCACGAATACAAAAAATCCTAATGACAGTTTTAGAGATTGTGATTGTGACTGCGATCGTGTTTTAGAGGTAAGCTTCACCATACTTTTGGGAGGTTCTTTTGTAAGGCTGCGATAATTTCTATGCTTTATTAAGGCAAAGATTGTCGGAAATGGGGCTATATAGGGGTAGCATTTTTGACGTTTCTAAGTTCGTCGGTAGCAAGTCCATGTTTTCGAGCCTGCTTTTCTCCTCCTTCGCCCAACTTCCCCCACGGGTTCCCACTCCCGCCCCGATGATTGCCCCACAACCGACTAACCAAGAAATTCTCCCATTTCAGGAGGGAATTCCCAATCAAGAATTCATTGAATCTCAAGAGATTCGTCCCCTGCCTGGCAAACTTGATGATGTTCCGGTTTTCAATAGCAATAGTCCTGAAGTTGTTCTCACAGAAGGGATTCTCCTTTCAACTTTTCCATCTGCAGGAATGCGGGTTCCCTCGGCTCATCTAAATTACGCATTCAACGGCAGATTTGATATCTTCGCCCATCATATTTCTAGAGCCAGCAATCCCAGTCAAACACGATCGCTCTTCCAAGGCATCGTGGTCTACAATCCCAACGATCGCCCAGTTCAAATTGATATCTCTCAAGCTGCCAGCTATCTCACTCGCCCCGATGCTCTGTTTGTTGATCTCCCTGCCTCTGTTGAAGATCCGCTAGGCACAGTCTTTGCCGGGCCGGGCAGCCGAGTTGTAAATGATATTCTTCGTGGGCGCAGGAATGGCAGTATTCCAACGGGAATGATGATCCCGCCGAAACAGGCACAAATGCTGATGAATCTCCCAATTCCAGCAGGTACAGTCACTCCAACTTCAAACGGACGCTCTACGTTAATGCGTCTCAATAGTAATGCACCAGTCTATGTTGCCACCCTAGCAATGTTCGCGCCATTAAACGCCAATCGAACTGAGCGAGTTCCGACGATCGAAGAATGGCTAAATCTTCTAGTGAATGCTGGAGTTGCAGGACCTAGAGATATTCCTCCCACTCCTCCTAACGCCAAAACAACTAACATTACCTATGGTCGTGTCGCTGGTGTTGCCAAAGGTTCAGAATGGCGCACCAACATAACAGATGATTCTCGTTCGAACTCTCTCAATATCCCCAAACCCGGTCGCGCCTTTTCTTATGGTTTAAGTACGCTGGAACGAGGCACATTTGGAACAGGTCAGATTCAAAGTGCTCCGATGCTGGTGCGCTATCCCGATACTGCCTACCTTGCAAATGGAAATTATGGAATTCATTACAGTTTGACCCTTCCCCTGCGAAATTCTACGCGTCAAGCTCAAACGATTCAAGTCTCGATCGAAACTCCGCTCAAACAAGATAGAAGTAGGAATGAAGTTGTCTTCCTCACGGCTCCTGCGCCTCAAATTTTCTTTCGCGGTACAATTCGGCTGCGTTATTTAGACGATCGCTCAACCCCTCAAACCCGATTTATCCATCTCGTTCAACGCCGAGGTCAAAAAGGTGATCCGCTTCTGACTTTGACGCTCTCGCCTGGGGAACGTCGCTCTGTCGAAGTCGATTTTCTCTATCCTCCCGATGCAACGCCCCCCCAATTGCTCACTGTTCGCACCCTAAATCGATAAATTGTGTCCACCACCGCTACTGTCAAACCCTGGCTTTACTGGTCACTCTTCCCAATTCATCGGACTTTTCTCAGACTGTACTTTAGTTCGATCGAAATTCAAGGGCGAGAGAATCTTCCTCAGCAAGGACCTTGTATTCTTGCCTCTAAGCATTTCAGCCGATGGGATCCTTTAGTTCTATCGCTCTTGAGTCAAGAACCCCTGCGATTCATGACAAACGCGAATCAATTTACAGGAATCCAAGGCTGGGCGATCGAACGCCTCGGAGCTTTCCCAGTCAATCTTGCTCGTCCTAGCGTTTCTAGTTTGCGATGTGCGATCGAACTTCTTCAAGCCAAACACAAACTTGTCATTTTCCCAGAAGGCGGAATTGTGCGAGACCAGCCCCTGCGCGAGTTTAAGACTGGATTAGCGCGATTAGTCCTTCAAGCAGAGGCAAGCGGAGAAATAAGGGTACCAATTTTACCGATCGCTCTTTTTTATTCCCCAACCGCCTCAGCAGGTGCAAAAGCTTCGATCCGAATCAATCCGCCTCTCTACATAAACGACTATCGCCAAGAGAACGACAAACAAACTGCTCGAATTTTCACCCAAACCCTTTACTCAAAAATTCTAGAAAGTCTATCAAATTAAGGCTAACCCCCTATTTTTCCCAATCTCTCAAAAAACTTGCAAGACTTTGTTGACAAACCCAATTAGGCTTGATACATTAATAAAGCGGTGAGGGAAGCGCGCTGAAGCGAGGCTCCGAACCGCAGAACTGAACCTATAAAACAGAATAGTTTAGAAGCCAGAGAAAGGAAAGCCTTCGTCAAGAAAATGTTCCTAACTCGTTAGGAACCGGAAAGGTAACCGGATAAATTACTGAATTGAGCTACAAGCTTACTCTATATACTATGGAGAGTTTGATCCTGGCTCAGGATGAACGCTGGCGGTATGCTTAACACATGCAAGTCGAACGGTCTC